>CAYHHL010000013.1:0-33826 GCA_964356325.1 uncultured Enterobacteriaceae bacterium
CGCGCCCTGACCGTGCAGCCCGGGCACCAGCGTGATGCGGCCGCGGTGCGCCTGCGCCGCCTCGCGAACCAGCGCCAGGCCGATGCCTGTTCCGCTCGGCTTGGTGGTCGTGAACGGTTGGAAGATCGACTCGCGCTGGTCCTCCGCCACGCCCGGCCCGCTGTCTTCGACCGCCAGGATCACTTCCGTTTCACGAGGATACACCTCGATCCACAGCTGCCCGCCATTCGGCATTGCCTCCCAGGCATTGCGCACGAGATTCCACAGCGCCTGGCGCAACAGCCCTGAATCGCCTTCCACCTGAACGGGTTCCGCGCGCAGGGTGGTCTGCACGCCGCGGCGCTCCAGTTCGGTGCGCACGAAATCCAGCACGCTCGAGGTCAATTCGTCCAGGGCCACGCGGGCATGCTCGGCCGCCGACGGGCGCGCGCGCGCCAGGTAGCCTTCGGTAATCCCGCGCAACCGTTCGATTTCGGCGCCGATCGCGGCGATCAGCTCATGGGCCTCGGCCGTGTCCATCTCGGTGCCGCGGGTCAACTCCTCGTCGAGCAGTTCCGCATTCAAACCAATGGAACTCAGCGGGTTGCGGACCTCGTGCGCCATCCGTGCCGCCATGTGGCCCAGCGCCGCCAGCCGTTCCGCGCGGCCCAGGTCTTCGCGCTGGGCCGAGAGCTGGGCTTCCCGCAACGCCAGCGCGTCGGCCATGCGGTTCCACTCCAGGGCCAAGGTCGCGATTTCACTCGCCCCGCCGGTCGCAGCCCGGGCCTTGCGGTCGCCCGCCGCAAAGCGCCGTACCACGTCGGTCAGCACCGTCATCGGCCGCAGCGTCGCCAGCATAGCCAGCAGCATCACCACAGACACGCCCAGGGCCAGCAAGGACGCCGTCACCACCAGGACTTGCAGGTTGGCTTCGGCGCGCTCGGCCTCCTCGAACCGGGCGTTCAGCACGCGTTCGAAGTCCCGCTCGGCCCGACTCAAGGCGCCGTGCACGTTGCGGATCATCCGGCGGATCTCCACCACGATGCGCGCGGCGTCCGACAGGCGCTTTTCGGCGATGGCGCGCTGCAGGCTGGCCACCAGACCCTCGAACGCCGCGGAATCCGTGCGCGCGTCGCCCAGCCCTCCCGTCGCCGCGAGCAGTTCGGTGTCCTGGGCCATGCGATCGCGCGCCTCATGGGCGTTGCGCAGGGCGGCCAGGCTCGAATCCAACACTGGCAAAGGCAGTTGCACCCGGGTCAATAGACGGGCCAGGCTCGGCGGCGTCGAGAAGTCGCGCAGGGCCCGGGTGTGCGCCAGGATCTGGTCGATGCGCTGGAACGGCCGGGCGTTGGGCACGAAACGAACCACCCACTCGAGATCGTGCGGGGCGGCGCGCTGCAACGCCTCGTCGAAGCCGCGCAGCGCGGTCTCGGACTGGCGCAGTTCCTCGAGCAGGGGCAGGGCGCGTTGGCGCAGGAAGCCCAGTTCATGGCGCAGGTTGGTGACGGCGGCGATGGCGTAGAACGTGGCCAGACCCGAAGTGGCGACGACGACCGCGAAGGCCAGGAAGATGCGAGTGGAAAGCGACGTGCGCGAGGGACGGGCGGCGGCCATGCGGCGGATTGTGGCGGTGGGGGCAGGCGACGGCAAGGCTTGGCGATCGCGGAGTGGGCGCCGGTCATGGCGATCGGCAAGTAGACGATCGACTAGCGGTTTTCGGCTCCGGGCTCGGGTTCGGGTTCGGGTTCGGGTTCGGGTTCGGGTTCGGCTCCGGCACCGGCTCCGGCACCGGCTCCGGCACCGGCTCCGGGTTCGGGTACGGGTACGGGTACGGGTACCGGCCCTAACGAGCCACCAGCCCCGGATTGTAGCCGCCAACGCCCGGCACGATCACCAGATTGCCCAGCAGCAGCACGTCACTGTGCGGCAGCCATGCAGGCTCGCCCTTGGCCGGGATGAGCAGATTGCGCGGGCTGTTCGAGCCAAGCGGCGCCGGCCAGGCCCCTGGCTGTGTCAGCGTCAGCCGGCCGTTCGTGCGGTCCAGCAGGCTCCAGCCCCCCTGCTGGTTCAGCGGCTGCCAGCGTCCGCTCGGCGAGATCGGCCCCGGAGCCGCCTTCAGCAGGGCGACCCGATGCTCCACGCCGTCGCGACCGCGCCGCATCACAGCCAGGCGCAGATCGCTCAATACATTGATTCGAAACGGAAAGTCAGTCTCCGGTAGCGGCAGGTGCGCCTCGGTCGGCTCGTCCGGCGCGTCGATGGCCGGGGTCTCCTCGCGACGGCCAGTCTCCTCGCAGGCGATCTTCGGACCTCGGGTGCGACCGTCCGGGCATTTCACGCGCATCCGCAGGGCTCTCGAGGCCAAGCCCGCCGCTACCATCACCCTGGCGTTGTCGACCTGGCTGCGCACGCACACGACATCGGCTTCGCGATCGAGAACCAAAGTCAGTTCATGCCATTGCAGCGGCGCCTGATCCTTGCACACGAACTGCCGCGGCAACTGCGCCACCCGCCGCTCGGCCGTCATCGCCAGGTCGTATTTCCGCAGCGCGAACGCGTCGTCCACATACACCAGCGTCCGTTCGTCCCACCAGCGCACCGCCCGGACCGCGTGCTCGGACAGCCGCTTCTTGGGCTTGCCCCACCACGTCAGCTCGAACAGGCCGTCACGGTTGCCCGCGATCAGCCGATCGCCGCGTTTCAGCACGTTCTTCGGCGCCGTCCGCGTCCATTCGTCGGGCAGTTGCGCCCAGTCCTCCACCGGCGTCGCCGCGGCCGGAGCCGTGGCCGGAACCGGAGCCGGGACCGGAGCCGGAACCGCGGTAGGGGCTTCACCGACGCCCGAACCCGAACCCGAACCCGCGCCCGTCCCCGTCCCGGCCCTTGGACTCTGGCAAGACACCATCACAATCACCAGCAGCCAGCCACCTTTCACCGCGCCCCCTTGCCGCACCTGGGCGGAGACAGCCAAAGTTCGCATCCGAGGCTAGCCACCCGTCGGTATCCCGGCAAGACGCGCGGCTACCATTTCACGCGACCGGCAACCATCCGGGCAGGCATTGCCTGCGCGCGCGTCGGTTGACCGCATCCTTGTTTGCTGTTGGAATGTCGCGCCGCGCAATCTGGCCTGCGATCCACGGCCAGGACAGCGCGACGATCCCCCGCCACCGTTGCAGTCCCATCGGGATTGAAGAACGAGCGTGCGGGGTTCCAGGCACAGGAGCGTCCGTCCATGCTCGATAGTTTTCGTCGCAACAGCCGCAGCGTGGTCATCTACGTCCTGTTCGCCATCCTGATCATCGTGTTCGTGCTCAGCTTCAACGTCTCGACTCGTGTGGGCGGCGCCGGTTCGGGCCAATCGACCGACGTGCTTGCTTCGGTCGGCGGTCACGACATCGATTCGGGCGACATCAACCTGGCGATGACGTTGTCGGCCAAGCCGCCTGCGCCGAGCGCTCAGGGTTTCGAGCGGATGCAGGCGACGCAAGCCTATGAAACAACACGGCTATGGGCTTCGGGTGCGACCGGTGAATCGGCGCGGCTGACGGACTTCGACGGTCCGGTGCCGCCGCTGCTGACCGAAAAAGTGATGACCGAGCAGATTGCCGCGCACCTGGTGAACGACGAGGCCAAGAAGCAAGGCCTGGGCGTGAGCGATGCCGAGCTGTCGCACCGGGTGCAGCGCATGTTCGGCGCGGCCTTGCTCGACGAGAACGGCACCTTCGATCCCAAGAAGTACGATACCTTGGTGCGCTACACGCTCGGCACGACCAAGGCGGGCCTCGAGTCCCTGCTGCGCCGCGAGATCCTGCGCGACAAGCTGGCGGCGATCGCGACCGCGGGCGTGGTGCTGACCCCGGCCGAACTCGATGCCCTGGTGGCAGCCGACAGCCAGCGTCCGCGCCTGGAAGTCGTGACCGTGGATGCTGAATCCGCAGGCAAGACCATCCAGGTGAACGATGCTGACGCCGACGCCTTCGCCGCTGCGCACCCGGACAAGATCCAGGCCGCCTACGATGCCAAGGGCGAGCAGTACAAGGTAGCGGACAAGTGGGATGTGCGCGGTATCCTCATCGAAGCGCCTACTTCCGCCGATCCCGCCAAGAAGGCCGAGACCGAGAAGGCGCGCGACGAGAAGCACGCCGCGGCGATCGCCCTGCGCGCCGAGTTGGACAAAGCCTGGAACGGCGAAGTCGACCTGCCCGAAGTTTCGACCAGTTCGGATGTACCTGCCGAGGGCGTTGCCAAGAAGGCCACGGAATTGCAGGGCCAGGACAAGACCGATCGCCTGCAGGGCTACTTCGCCAAGATCGCCGGTGAGAAGACCGAGCACATGATCACCAAGGACGTCGGCGGCAAGTTCATCGCCGAGACGGCCGAGGCCCTGGCGCGCACGCCGTTCGGTCCCGCGGTGGCCGAAGTAGTGAAGTCGGCGGAACCTGGGCAGTTGCTGGGCCCGATCGAGACGCCCAACGGTTGGTGGCTGCTGATCGTCGAGAAGAAAGCGCCGGGCCAGACGACGCCGCTCGAGTCCGTGAAGCGGGATCTGGCGCGTGACCTGGCGGCCCAGGAGCGGGCGGTCGCGGAACTCGACACGATCGCGCAGAGCGTGGCGGATGCTGCCGCGGCGACCCCGACCACCGCGCTGGGCGAAGTGGTCAAGTCGTGGAACGTCAAGCACGGCGGCAAGACCGAAGGCCCGCTGAACTCTACGGAAACGCCGCCGATCGGCCAGTCGCCATTGCAGGCGCTCTCCGGTGGCATCGAGGCCATGCTGGGCATGCCGTCGGTACCCAAGGATCCGAACGAAGTGCCGGGCCTCGGCAAGGTGCCCGAAGTGGTGGCCGCGGCTTGGAAATTGACGGCGCAAAATCCTGTGAGCAAGACCGTGTTCAAGAGCGAGGACGGCAAGTCGCGCTATGTGATTCGCCTGGCCAAGGAAGCGGATGACGAAGCGACCAAGGCCGCGATCGCCAAGTCGCGCGACATGCTCGGGCGGGCCGTGGTGCAGATGCGCAAGGTCGAGGCCTGGCATGGCTTTGTGAAGAAGCTGCTGCAGCAGGCCAAGGCCGACGGCAAGATCAAGTACACCGACGAGTACGCCAAGCGTGTCGACGAGGAAAAGAAGGCGTTCGACGAGCAGCAGAAGCGGGCTCCGGCGAGCGCGGCTCCGGGCGGCGGCATCCAACTGAACGTCGGCGGCCAGAACATGCCGGTGCAGGCGGCTCCGGAACAGAATGAGCCCAAAGGCACGAAGTAGGCCACCCCGGGACGCTGCAACGACGAGCGCGGACGTCGACCTCGATGTAGACGACGGGCCCAGCCCCGAGTCCCCTGCCTACGTCATCGAATACGACCACGACGCCATGCCGGGCGCGCTGGCTGAACCCAACGAAATGCGCAAGTTCGCGTTCGACGAGCGCGTGCGTTCGGCTCCGGATCGGCCCGGCGTGTACCTGATGAAGGACCGCCACGGCACCGTGGTGTACGTCGGCAAGGCGGCCAACCTCAAGGCAAGACTGCGGCAGTACGCGTCGGGGCAGGACGACCGCTTCTTCGTGCACCTGCTGCACCACGTGCTGGGCGACATCGAGGTGGTGGTCACGGCGACGGAGAAGGACGCGCTCCTGCTGGAGAACGACCTCATCAAGCGCCACCAGCCGCGCTTCAACGTCAAGCTCAAGGACGACAAGCGCTTCCTGCACTTGCGGTTGGCGGGCGACCAGGACTTTCCGCGCCTGCAGGTCGTGCGCAAACCGGCGCGGGATGGCGCGCAGTACTTCGGTCCTTACGCTTCAGCGAGTTCGGCGCGCGCGACGTTGGCGCAGATCAACCGCTGGTTCCAGTTGCGCACCTGCCCGGATACGGTGTTCAGGAACCGCACGCGGCCCTGCCTGGAGTACCAGATCGGCCGCTGTCCGGGGCCTTGCGTGTTGCCCGTCGAAGTCAAGGATTACGCAGGGCATGTCCGTGACGTCGCGCTGTTCCTCTCGGGACGGCGCAGCGAACTGCTGGGGCGGTTGAAGCAGCGCATGGCCGAGGCGGCGCAGGCCGAGGATTTCGAGCGGGCGGGCCGAGTTCGCGATCAGGTCCAGGCCATCGAGAAGAGCCTGGAGCAGCAGCACGTCAACCTGCTTAACCAGCGCCGGGCGATGGACGCGGTGGGCATCTACCGGGAGGGCGCGCGGGTTTGCGTGGCGGTGCTGTCGTTTCGCGAAGGCGCGATGCTCGGCAGCCAGGGCTATGTGCTCAAGGACCAGGAGTGGCCGGATGCCGAGGTGATCGAAGGCTTTGCGATGCAACTGTACGACCGCGGCCAACCGGTGCCGGACGAGTTGCTGCTGCCCATCGACTTGCCGGGCGCCGAGGTGCTGGCCGAGTGGCTGACGGATTTGCGCAAGCAGCGGGCGAGTTTGGAGGCGGGACCGGCGCTGCGCGGCACTGTCGAGGTCTGCCAGCCCCAGCGCGGACTGAAGGTGCGGCTGGTCGAAATGGCCCAAGAGAACGCGCGCCAGGTGTTCGAGGACAAGGTGCGGGCGGCGCACAGTGCGCAAAGGACGCTGGAAGGCCTGCAACGGCGGCTGCACCTGCAGAACCTGCCGCGGCGCATCGAGTGTTACGACATTTCCAACATCTCGGGCACGGATCCGGTCGGCTCCATGGTCGTGTTCGTGGACGGCGAGAGCGCCAAGACCGAGTACCGCCACTACCTGGTCAAGTCTCTGGATACACCAAACGATTTCGCGATGATGTACGAGGTGTTGGCACGGCGCTTCCAAAAAGTCGCCGACGGCGTAGGCGCGGTGCCGGACCTCGTGGTGATCGACGGCGGCAAGGGTCAACTGAAGATGGCTGAGCAGGTGCTGCAGGATCTCGGCATCTTCGGCATCGAGCTGTGCGGTCTGGCCAAGGCGCGCACGCAGGACAGCCACGACCTGGGGCCGAGCAAGTCCAGTCCCGAGCGGGTGTTTCGGCCGGGGCAGAAGAATCCCATCGTGATGCCGCAGAATTCCAACGAGGTCTACTTGCTGACCCGGTTGCGCGACGAAGCCCACCGGTTCGCGATCACCTTCCACAGGAAGCGCCGCGATGCCCGGACGTTGCGTTCTGTGCTGGATCGCGTGCCCGGTGTGGGACCGACGCGCAAGAAGGCGCTGCTGCAGGCGTTCGGTTCGCTGAAGGGCGTGTCGACGGCGAGCCACGCGGAACTGGCGCAGGTCGCCGGCATCGGTGCGGGCACGGCGCAGCGCATCAAGCTGGTGGTGAAGCCGCGTGCGCAACCGCCAGTCGTTGAGGGGAAAACGACTGAAGCGCCCTCGGACTAGAACACCGATCAGAAAATGATTCGGAACCTTCGAGCGGAGCCGGCGCGCCCGCATCGGCGCGCTCGGCGACCCAGCTGGCAACGCCCCCGGCCAATCGGAAACGGAGTTTCTGATTGGCCCTCTAGCGATCAATCGCCCAGGCACACGCCGACCGAACGGGCGTGGCGCATCAACTGGCCGTGCGGATCGACGAAATGCGGCCGGGCGATCGCCTCGATGAGCGGGACCGACTGGATGTCCGAGCCGCGCAGACAGACCATGCGGTTCCACTCGCCGTTCGCGACGAGGCTGATGGCTTCGGCGCCGAAACGAATGGAAATCAAGCGGTCGTAGGCGCAAGGCGAGCCACCGCGTTGGATGTGGCCCAAGACGGTGGTGCGGATCTCGGGCGGGCCGTTGGGACGCTCCCAAGTCTTGAACTGCTCACGCAACGCCTGGTCCAACTGGGCAGCCGCGCCGCCCACCCGCGCCACCGATCCGGCCGGCGCCGCCTCGACGTACGACACGTCACCGCCGACCGGGAACGCGCCTTCCGCAACGACGATCAGCGTGAAGTTGCGGCCTTCCTCCTCCCAGCGGGCACGGATGCGGCCCACGACCGAGTCCAGGCTGTACGGCAGTTCCGGCACCAGGATGACGTGCGCGCCGCCGGTCAGGCCCGAGTGCAGCGCGATCCAGCCGGCGTGGCGGCCCATCACCTCGAGGATCATCACGCGATCATGGGATTCGCCTGTAGTCTTCAAGCGATCCAGCGCCTGCATCGCGGTCTCTACGGCGGTATAGAACCCGAACGTGGTATCCGTCGCGGCCAGATCGTTGTCGATCGTCTTGGGCACGCCGATGACCTTGGCCCCGCGTTCGGTCAGTTGGTGCGCGATGATCAGGGTGCCGTCGCCGCCGATCGCCAGCAGGCCGTCGAGTCCCATGCGCGCGATGTTGGCCACGACCTCGTCGGCGCGGTCCTCGACGACCACCTTGCTGGCGACCCGGCGCACCATCTTGAACGGATTTCCGCGGTTGGTGCTGCCGAGCACGGTGCCGCCCTGGCTGTAGATGTGGCGCACGGTTTCGGGTGTGAGCTCGCGGACCCGGCCGCCGTCCACCAGGCCCTCGAAGCCGTCCTCGATGCCCACGACTTCGATGCCCAGATGGGAGGCGGCGCGCACCGCGGACCAGATGACCGCATTGAGACCGGGGCAGTCGCCGCCGCCAGTGAGCAGGCCGATGCGTCGCTTCATGGAACCCTCGCGTGCCCGAATCGGACGGGCCGTACTCTAGCGCACGGTGACGCTGGTCGCCTAGTTCCTCGCCCAAGTAGGCGGCATCCAGCTTGACACGGACGATCCCCGAGGCCTAGCTTTGCTGCCTGCTTCCCGCTGCAAGGCCATGCCCATGCTCCGCAGTCCGCGCGTCGTCCATTTCGCAATACCGTTGGCCCTGCTGTGGCTTGCGGCCTGCGGCGACGACACGGCCGCGGTGGGTCCCGCGGACAAGGACGTCGCTCAGCAAGCGCCGGACGTCGACGCCCAGCTCAGCGGCGACGCGACCGACGGCACGCTGCTGCCCGACACCGACGATCAGGATCTCGCCAGCGCGGAAGTCCTCGATGTGACAGGCGATATCGCGCTGGTGTGCCCAGGCCAACCCGGCTGCGAGTGCCAGGACAACAAGGGCTGCACCGGCGGGTTGTGCATCGACACCGCGGCAGGCAAGAAGTGCGCCAAGACCTGCACCGAGAATTGTGACCCTGGGTTCAATTGCTCAGCGATTCCGGTGGGCAATGACACGGCGTTCGTGTGCGTGCCGGTGTTCGACTGGTTGTGCGATCCGTGCAAGTCGAGCAAGGACTGCCAGTTTCCCGGCTTGCAGGACGCCGCGTGCGTCTCCCGAGGCAGCGACGGCAGCTTCTGCGGCGCGGCATGCGCCAAGGACGCGGACTGCCCGGCGGACTATGCCTGCGAGACCGCCACCACCGTCGAGGGCGGCTCGGCCAAGCAATGCGTGCGCAAGGCTTCGGTCGGCGCCGGCCAGTGCCCGTGCTCCGACGCGGCCAAGAGCAAGAAACTGGCCACCGCGTGCTTCGTCGAGACCAAGGACGGCAGCGGCAACGTCACCGGCAAGTGCCCGGGAACACGCAGTTGTGGCGAGTCCGGCCTCTCGACCTGCAACGGCCCGCCGCCCGGCGCGGAAGTGTGCGACGGTGCCGACAACGACTGCAACGGCAAGACCGACGAGAACGCCTGCGAGGACAACAACGCTTGCACGACAGATGTTTGCGCGCCGGGCAGTAACCAGGACGGCTGCAACCACACCAAGGTCGACGTGGGCTGCGACGCCGACGGCAGCGTGTGCACCGAGAACGACACCTGCAAGGACGGCGTGTGCAAGCCCGGCCCCGCCAAGGTGTGCGACGACGGCAAGCCTTGCACCGCGGACGCTTGTGACCCGGCCAAGGGCTGCACGCAAACCGCGGACGACGGCACGGCGTGTGACGCGGACGGCGACGCGTGTACGGTCGGCGACACCTGCATCGCCGGGCTGTGCGTGGTGGGCAAGACCTCGTTGTGCGACGACGACAACGCCTGCACGACGGATAGTTGCGACACCAAGACCGGAAAGTGCGCATTCGGCCCCATCGCCGATGGCGTGGCTTGCGACGACGGCACGGCATGCACCGGCAGCGACCAGTGCGCCAGCGGGGCCTGCGTCGGCAAGGCTCTCGCATGCGACGACAAGAACCCTTGCACGGCAGATGGTTGTGATCCGCAGAAGGGCTGCACCAAGAGCAATTCCGACGGCGCGCCGTGCGACGACGACAACCCGTGCACGATCGGCGATATCTGCGCGACCGCCGACTGCCAGCCCGGCAAGGCCAAGACCTGCGCCGGCGGCGACGCCTGCGTGACCAGCAAATGCGACGTGATCACGGGAAAGTGCACGATCAAGAACAAGGCCGCGGGCGAGATCTGCGACGACGGCAGCAAGTGCACGACCGGCGACGCGTGCCAGAGCGGCGAATGTCTGGGCAAGGTCGTTTCGTGCGACGACGACAACCCGTGCAGCGACGATTCATGTCAGCCTGCGCTGGGTTGCAAGCACTCGGACAATCTCAGCCCTTGCGACGACGGCAATGCCTGCACGCTGAGCGACACCTGCGCGACCGGCGAGTGCGTGGCGGGCAAGAGCAAGCTGTGCGAGGACGCCAACTCGTGCACTGCGGACACCTGCGACGTGGCCACGGGCAAGTGCAAGTTCGCTGCGATAGAGGCGGGTTGCGACGACGGCAGCGCGTGCACGACCGGAGACACCTGCAAAGACGGCGCCTGCACCGGCGTGGCGGCCCAGTGCGACGACCTGAACCCCTGTACCGCTGACAACTGTGACAAAGCCAAGGGTTGCGTACACACGCCGAACAGCGCGCCCTGCGATGACAGCAACGCGTGCACCGACGGCGACACCTGCTTGGGCGGCAAGTGCGCGGGAACGTTGAAGGATGTTCAGAACGGCTGCGACGACGCCAACCCGTGCACGAGCGACGGCTGTGACGCGAAGTCGGGCTGCGTGCACCTGCCCAACCAGGCGACTTGCGAGGACGGCAACCCGTGCACGGTGGGCGACTCGTGCGCGGGCGGAAAATGCCTCGTGGGAACGAACACTTGCCAGTGCGGGACCGACTCGGACTGCGCGAGCAAGGAGGACGGCAACCTGTGCAACGGCTTGCTGTTCTGTGACAAGTCCAAGGCGCCCTTCCAGTGCACCATCAACCCGGCGACGGTGGTGAGCTGTCCGGTCGGCCAGAATACCGCTTGCACGGCAAATACTTGCGACGCCAAAACCGGCAAGTGCGCCCAGGTGGCGGTCAACGAGGGCAAGTCCTGCGACGCCGACGGCAGCGTGTGTACCCAGGGCGACACCTGTGCGGTCGGGCTGTGCAGCGCAGGCACCAACGCCGTGTGCGACGACGCCAACCCTTGCACGGACGATACATGCGATGGCAAGAAGGGTTGCGTGCAACTGGCGAACGCGGCGACGTGCGATTTCGACAGCGACGCATGCACCCCGGACGTGTGCGCGGGCAAGCTGTGCGTCACCGGCAAGGCCAAGGTCTGCGACGACGGCAACCCGTGCACGGCCGATGCGTGCAGTGCAAAAACCGGGCTTTGCGGGTTCGACGCGGCACCGCAAGCCGGTAAGGCCTGTGACGCCGACGGCAGCGTGTGTACGCAGAACGACGCCTGCAGCAACGGTAAATGCACGGCGGGCGCGGCGCTGGGCTGCGACGACGCCAACCCGTGCACCGACGACGCCTGCGACGGCAAGCTGGGCTGCACGCACGCGGCCAACGGCGCGACCTGCAACGCTGACGACAATGCGTGCAGTGAGGGCGACATCTGCTCGGGCAAGGTATGCCTCAAGGGCAAGCTGAAGGTCTGCGACGACAACAACGCCTGCACTGAGGATAGTTGCGACGTCAAGACCGGCGCTTGTGGCTTCGACGGCGTGGCGCCCACGGGCCAGGCATGCGACGCGGACGGCACGCTGTGCACCGACAAGGACCAGTGTCAGGCCGGCAAGTGCTTGGCGGGCAAGGCGTTGGGCTGCGACGATGGCAACGTGTGCACGGACGATGCCTGCGACGCCAAGAGCGGCTGCACGCATGCTGGCAACACTGCGGCCTGCAACGCCGACAGCAGCCTGTGCACCGAAAATGACGTGTGCAAGGGCGGCTCGTGCACAGCCGGTGCCAAGAAGGTGTGCGAGGACGGCAACGCTTGTACCAACGACACTTGCGTGGCGACCACGGGCTGCGCGTTCGCCGCCAACACCGCGCCTTGCGAGGACGGCAGCGTGTGCACCTTGGGCGATGCCTGCGCGGCGTCGGCGTGCGCGCCAGGCAAGGCGAAAAGCTGTGACGACGGCAACCCTTGCACGAACGACAGCTGTGACGCAAAGACCGGTTGCGCCAACGCGGCCAACACCGCGACCTGCGATGATGGCAATCCCTGCACGGAAAGCGACGCGTGCAGCGGCGGCGGCTGCAAGTCGGGGCTGAACACCTGCGCGTGCGCCAAGGACGCCGACTGCGTGGATGACGGCAACCTGTGCAATGGCACGCTGTTTTGCGACACGGCCAAGCTGCCGTACCAGTGCAAGGTCGACGCCAAGACGGTGGTCGTGTGCGATGTCGCGGCCGACACCGAGTGCCAGAAGAACCAATGCGCCGCGGTGACCGGCAAGTGCGCGGTAGCACAGGTGAACGAGGGCAAGTCGTGCAGCGACGGCAATGCCTGCAGCACCGGCGATGCGTGCGCGGCGGGCACTTGCAAGGCCGGGCTCGCGGCCAACTGCGACGACGGCAACGCTTGCACCTCAGATGGTTGCGACGGCAAGACCGGCTGCACGCATCAGGCCGACACCAAGGTGACCGCGCCCTGCTACAGCGGCCCGGCCGGCACCGAGACCGTCGGCGTCTGCAAGGGCGGCACCAAGACCTGCCTGGCAGACGGCAGCTTCGGTGCGTGCAAGGGCGAGGTCGTGCCGGCCAAGGAAGCGTGCAACCTCGTAGATGACGACTGCAACGCCAAAGTCGACGAGGGCTGCACGCCAGCGGGAATCGCCTGGAAGACCGGGGCGATGCACCTCGCGGGCACGGCTGGCAAGGTCACGATGAAGGCCTGGATCGGCGGCAACTCGGTGGTCGGCTCGGCGGCGGCGGCGAACGGCAAGACTCCGGCATGGTTCGGTTTCTACAAGTGGGCGCGCAGTGTTCTCGGCAAGTGAAACAGGTGCTGGGCCTGCGACCAGGAACCCGGCGACGAGGTGAAGTCATGAAGAGGCGAACTGACGGACGCAAACGCGCGGCGAGCTGGCTGGGGCGGGCAATCGGGCTCAGCGGTCTGCTCGTAGCGCCGGCCTACGCGGCGGTCCCCGGCACAGTCGCGGTCGAGGGCATCCTGCAAGCGGTCGGCGGCGGGCCGGTGGCGGATGGCGATTACTCAGTAGCCTTCACCGTTTACGACGCGGCGATGGCGGGCAGTGCGCTGTGGACCGAAACGGCGACGCTCAAGGTCGCGGGCGGCGAGTTCGCCTATGCGCTCGGCAGTGACAAGCCCTTGGACGCCAGCGTTTTTGCTCTGGCTGGCACCTTCTTCGGGGCCAAGATCGGTGCCGATCCGGAGCTGGCGCGCAAGCCATTCCATGCCGTGCCTTACGCACTGCGGGCGGCGGTCGCGGACAACGTGGCGTGCACCGGTTGCGTGTCGGTGTCGGCGCTGAAGTTCGACGCCGACCTGAACCTCGGCGGCAAGAGCGTCACCGCCGGCGCGTTCATCGGCGACGGCAGCAAACTCACCGGCATCAAGGCGGGACCCAGCGGCAAGTGTGCGATCGGCCAGGCGGTCACCGGTTTCGCGGCAGACGGTTCGCCCCTGTGCTCGGTCACGCCGCTGCCGGCTGACGGTCTGGCGGGCGTGTCCAACGGCCTGCTGACCGACCAGTTCACCGACGTGGTTTCGACCCCCAAGCCCGACCTGCCGATTCCCGACAACAATCCCGACGGCGTGACCGACACGATCGACTTCCCGGACCTCGGCACCAGCCAGGCGCTGAGCGTGCAAGTCGACGTCGCAAACTCGGACATAGCCAAGATCAAGGTGTTCGTCATCGATCCGGCCGGCGTCACCCACACGCTGTACGCGGGAACGTTGACCGGCGCCGGGCTCAAGACCAGCTACCCGGACGTGACCAAGGAGGCCAGCGGCGATCTGGCGAGCTGGGTGGGCAAGAACCCGAAAGGACTGTGGAAGCTCAAGATCGTCGATAGCGCGTTCCTGAACAACACCAGCGACGGCAAGATCAACAAATGGAGCGTGACGTCCAAGACCCTGTCGGCAAAGAAGACCGCATCCAATGGCCTGTTCGTGGCCCAGGGTGGTTTGCAACTGCAGTTGGCGGCCTCGGATCCGGTCACGTGCAACGCGGCCACCACGGGCTACGTGTACTTCAACACGGGTTCTTCATCCCTGTACATCTGCAACGGCACGGCCTTCTTCCCGATCGTCACGACGCTGCCGGGCACGCAGGGCAATCCTGGCCTGAACTGCAAAGGCATCCTGGCCGTCAATCCTGGAGCCAAGGACGGCGCCTACTGGATCGATCCAGACGGTCCGGCGCCCGGCGTGCCGTTTCAGGCCTATTGCGACATGACCACGCAGGGCGGCGGCTGGACTCTGATCTTCTCCGCGCGCCGGCTCGGCCAGGCCAACTTCGCGCGGCACGGCTCCGCGCAAGTCGACCCCAACATCGCGACGATCAACCCGACGCTGCAATCGGCGTACTACATGTTGAACACCGTGGCATTCGCGGGCGGCACGATGCGCGCGGTCTGCTTCAACAACGAGAATCCGCGCACCACCCTGGCCGGAGCCACGGTCGACGTCACCTTCCCCACCGCCACCGCTGACAAGTTCAAGGCTGGCTACCTAGCACCCGCGGCGGCCGTCAACATCACCGACAGCTCGGACTGGTACGACACCACCGGCACCAAGCGGTGGGGGTCCAACGGCGCTGACGACTTCTACATGGGCGGACCGATCATCAGCCCGCAATACGAGAACTTCAATTGGGGCTGGGTGGACGCCAAGGGTTCAGTCTGCTCCGCCTCGGTGAAGCACTGGTCGGGTGACGTCGCCAACACCGCCAATGGCGGGCTCAACGTCGGCGACTGGTTCATGCTGGTGCGCTGAGGGCTACTGTGAGCGGTCGACTGGCCTTGCGCCGAAACCTTGCTACACTGTCGGCCATGGTCCAGTTTCGCGCCTTGCTTCTAGCTGTAACGTTCATGGGTTGCTCGTCACCGCTGGCAGGCGGCTGGCAGGGCACCGCGGACCTCGGCCCTGTCGCGGCCTACGAGGTCACGCTCCAACTGAACGAAGACGCCAGCGCCGGCACCCTGGCGATTCGCGAAACGGGCAAGGCTTTCGAGAAGTTCACGCTGTGCAGCATCGAGGTCACCGAGCGGGCCATGGCGCTGACCTATGACGCCAACCGCCCGAATTGCGATGAGAAAGGCGCCGACCCCAGCGATCGTCGAACCTTGCTCGGCACCGTGGGGGAAGGCGTCGTATTCGGCGAGATCTTTGCCGCCGGTACTACAGCGGGCGCCGATGGCAAGTCCCCCCCGCGCCTGGGTTTCTTTCGCGCCTTTCGCCAGCCTGCGCCTGAACCTGCGCCTGCTCCGCCGTCATCGCCTTGAAGACACAGAAACGTGAAGACATAGAAACTTGAAGACGCTGAGAGAACCCGAACGGATGTCAGGGCTTCGATGCGTCGTCGCGAGCCTGGAACCCCACTTGCCCAAGGATTCTAGCCATGTCTGACATCAGCTTGCACCGCGCCCACCAGTACGGCGTCGAGGATGCCCGCAGCCGCCTCGAGAAGCTCTTGATCAAGTTCCAGGCCAGCAAGCCGGACTTGATCGAGAAGATCACCTGGAACCCGGACCGCAACAGCGCCGAAGCTGGGGGCAAGTACTTCAAAGGTCAGTTCAAGCTCAGCGGATCGTCGCTGGACGTCGAACTGGACCTGATCGGCTTCGCGGCCAAGATGGCCAAGGGCATGGTCAAGGACCGGCTCGAGAAGGCGATCGGCGAGGAGTTTCCTGCCTAGTTCCAAGAGCCTGCACTGCCCGACGCTTCGGCTGCGCGCGCTGGCGGTGGCGTGTTCCTGTGCGCTGCTGCCGGCGATCGTTCTCGCCGCGCCGCCGCGCAAGGTCGCGCAGGTGCCGGCGATCGTAGCACCAACCGAATCGCCCCTGCAGCGCGCGTCGAAGTGCTATGCGGCAAACGATTTGTTGTGCGTGGTCGAGAGCTTGCAGTCGATCACCTACGACAAGCTCGCCCACGCGGCCGAAGGCATGCGCCTGCTCGCGTTCGCCTATGCGCGGTTGGATCGCCACGCGGAAGCGCGCCAGACCTTTGCGCAATGGCTCGAGCTCTCGCCCCAGCACCGTCTGGAACGCGCGACGACGCCGCCCGCGGTGTTCGAGGATTACACCGCCGCGCTGCTGGACGTGTACAAGGCCGATCTGGACCTGACGCCGCAGTTGGAACTGCACCCGGTGCTGCCGGCGCCCGCGGTGACGCCCAGTGATCTGCCGCGGTTCGAGCCACCGCCGGTTTCGGAGCGGGATCGGGCCGACAACGCCGTGGCGAGTCTGCTGGTCGGCGGCGCCTACGATCTGAAGGAGGGCCGCCAGACTTTGCCGGCGCCGCTCCCGGCTGCAGAGGTGGGGCTGGGCCTTCTGCTGGGGGCGTGGCAAGTCGGCATGGCCGGTGGCATGCGCTACGCAACTCGTGTGACTTGCACGAGTTCTGCACCGCCGCCCGCTGGGCAGCTCGGCGACATTGTCGTCGGCTGTGGCCGAGGCACGGGTCTGGTCGTGCCGTTTCAGACCCGGGTGACACGGATCTTCGTGGGCGACGTGCGCCATGGCGTCTCGCTCCAGGCCGGCATCGGCGGCGCGATCGAGTCCGGCGCGACGAGCCCTGTCGCGTCGCTGGGCGTGCGCTATACTTGGCATCCCGCCGGCAATTCGATGGGTATCTGCGCGGAACTGCGCGATGACCTCGACCTGAGCGACGTCTATCACTCGCCCGTGCTACTCCTCGGCGCCTGCTTCCGTCCCGCCCGCCAACCCGGAGCTCCGTAGATGGTCGCCCAAGTTCCGCCCCCGCAGCCCGCCGCCGAGACCATGGACGATCTCGAAGCGCTCGAATTTGCCCGGGAATCGCGCGTCCGAGTGCTCGCCCAGATCGCCCGCCGAGTGGTCGGCCAGGACGCGGTGATCGACACGCTGCTGACCGCGCTGTTCGCCAACGGCCACGCCCTGTCGATCGGCGTGCCGGGCCTGGCAAAAACCCTGTTGATCCACACGCTTGCCGAGACGATGCAGCTCAAGTTCGGCCGCATCCAGTTCACCCCCGACCTGATGCCCTCGGACGTGACCGGCACCGAAGTGCTGGAAGAGGAGCGCGCGACCGGCCACCGGGCCTACCGCTTCATCCAAGGGCCTGTATTCGCAAACATCTTGCTGGCCGACGAGATCAACCGCACGCCGCCCAAGACCCAATCGGCGCTGCTCCAGGCGATGCAGGAACGCAAGGTCACGGTCGGCGGCGTCCTGCACACCCTGGAGGAACCGTTCCTGGTGCTGGCGACGCAAAATCCCATCGAACAGCACGGCACCTATCCGCTGCCCGAGGCCCAGCTCGATCGCTTCATGCTGGCCATCCACTTCGATTATCCCAGCATGGACGAGGAGTTGGAGATCGTGCGGCGGACCACCGGCATCGACCAGCCGACCGTGGAGCCGGTGCTGACCCGGGCCCAGGTGTTGCGCATCCAAGCCTTGGCGCGCGCGGTGCCGGTGGCCGAGCACGTGCTGCAGTACGCGGTGCGGCTGGTGCGCGGTACGCGTCCCGAAGATCCAATGTGTCCCGCGAGCTTGCGGCCGCTGCTGGCCTACGGGGCGAGTCCGCGTGCGTCGCAGTGCCTGATCCTGGCATCCAAGGCGCGGGCGGTCCTGGACGGCCGTTCGACCATCAGCCTGGAAGACGTGCGCGCGCTGGCGGTGGCGACCGTCGCGCATCGCGTGGTGCCGAGTTTTCGCGCCGAGGCCGAGGGCATGGACGGGCGCAAGCTGGTCGAGCGGTTGGTGGCGGAAGTGCCCGCCTCGGTGGAGTAACGCATGGCGACGCCGTTCGGCGGGCTGCGCGGTGGTCTCGGGCGCTGGCTGAAGCAGACCCGGCAACCCGCGCCGTCGGCCATGCCCAAGAAGGTAGTGGCCGCACGTCCGCGCAATCGCAGCCTTCTGGAACGCATGCCGGCGCCGCGCGGCCACGACGCGCTGCACGATAAGGCCTGGCACGCGAGTCAGCACTGGTTTCACGAGGATCCGGCCGCGAAGCAGACGCTGGCCCAGCGCGCCCAGGAGGTCCTGGCGGGGCTGGGTCCGTTGCAACTGCCGGCGCGGCAAGTAGATGATGGCCAGCCAGGCGGTCTGCACCGTTCGCTGCGGCGGGGCGGCGGCGTCGAGTTCAGCGAGCACAAGGAGTACACGCCGGGCGACGATTTGCGCCACCTGGATTGGAAGGCCTACGCGCGCACCGATCGCTATTACATCAAGCGTTACGAACAGGAGGTGCACGCCTCGCTGACCCTGGTGCTCGACACCTCGGCCTCGATGGGTTTCACGGACTTGCGCGGTGGCGACAAGTTCGACGCGGTGCGCCTGCTGCTGGCGACTTTGGGCCTGGTGCTGGTGCGCCAGGGCGACGCTGTGGGCCTGGTCATCGTCGGCAAGCCAGAGCTGAACCTGGAGGCGGCGGGCGGTCTGCGGCATTTCGCCAACGTGTGCGAGCGCTTGGAAGTGGCGACGGCGGAGGGCACCGCGGGGCTGGACGCGCTGGGGCCGGGCAGTTGGCGCGGCATGGACCGGCGCGGCATCGCGGTGGTGGCGTCGGATGCCTTGGTGCAACCGGAGTTGGCTGTAGCGCCGCTGTTCGACCTCTCGCGCGCGGGCATGGACGTGCTGCTGCTGCACACGCTGCATCCGCGCGAACGGGACCTGGACTTCCGCGGGCCGACGCAGCTGCACTGCCAGGAGACCGACGCCAAGCGTTTGATCGATCCGCGCTTGGTCAGGCACACGTATGTCGAGATGATGCAAGCGCATTGCGAGAAGCTTCGAATGCTCGCGACCCATGGCGGGCTGGGCTACCTGGCGGTGGACACGTCGATCGATCCGCGCGGCGTGATGCGGCAAGTGCTGCGGGCGACGGCGAGGTTGCGGCGGCGTGGCCAAACCGTCCTGGGCGCGGGCGCTTATGGCGAGCAGGGTTTCGACGCCGACGCGCTGATGGTCGAGGATGCGTAGCGGCTCAAGGATGCTTGGGTGCCCGAGGATGCGCAGGTGATCGAATTCGCCAACCCATGGATGTTGCTCGGCTTGCTGTTGGCGTTGCTGCCGGTGGCGGTGCATCTGTTCGGTCGGCGCAAGGCTCCGGTGGTCAAGTTTTCGGCGCTGGCGTTCATCCTCGCGACCAACCCTAAGAAAGCCCGGGCGTTGCGCGTGACCGAGTGGCTGCTCGTGACGCTACGTAGCCTGGCCGTCGCGCTCGTGGCGGTGGTGCTGGCGCGGCCGATGTTGCCGGTGCCGGGCGGGGTCGCGGTCGGTCTCGAAGGCAGCGCAGGTCCGGTCGCGGTGGTGGTGGTGCTCGACGACAGCATGTCGACCTTTGCCCGATCGGGGGGCGAGTCGGCATTCGAACGCGGGCGGGCACGGGCGCTGGCGCTGATCGAGCGGTTGCCCACGGGCAGCAAGGTGGCGGCGGTGGCTTCAGGCTATCCGGCCCGGCTGTTGGTGCGACAGGCGACCGAAGATCGCGGTGCGGTGCTCGATGCGGTGCGGCGTCTGGAACATCACCCGCGCCGTGACGATGCCAGCCGCGCGCTGCAACTGGCCGATGCGCTGCTGGGCACCGCGGACTTGGACGATCGCCGCGTCGTAGTGCTGACCGATCTGCAAAGCACCGGCTGGCAGAGCGCGGCGCCGCCGTGGCTGGGCCGCAAGGATCCGGAACGGCGTCCCGTGGTGTTGCGGGTCGATCGGCTGGATCCAGATACCCGTGAAAATACGGCGATTACCGATGCAGTGGCGACTCCGGCGGCGGATCGCGGGCCCAACCAGGTGCGCGTCGAGGTGGCGTTGCAGCACTTCGGCCAAAAGCCGTTCCGCAACTACCTGACGATCCGGGCGGGCGACCGTGAACTCAAGAGTCTGGTGCAGTTGCAACCCGGCGAGGCGGCGCGACGATCGTTCGTGCTGCCCGGTTCGGCGCCCGTGGCCGAGATCCTGCTGCCGCCCGACGGCCTGGACGCGGACAACCGACGGCTCCTGCGGCTGGACGGCGGCGCGGCGGTGCGCGTGGCCCTGGTCGATGGCGCGCCGCGGCCGGTACCCCGCGAGGACGAGGTGTTCTTCGCGGCGCGGGCACTGGAGCTCTCGGCGGCGCATCCCGGAGAACTGGCGGTCGATGTCCTGCAACTTCCCGGCATGACCGCGCAATCGCTGAAGGATTACGACGTGGTGGTGCTGGCCAACGTCGGCGAGCTGCCAGCCGATCTGGTGCGCGGCATCGCCCAAGCGGTGGACGGTGGCAAGGGCGTGCTGATCACGCTAGGTGACAATCTTCCCGCGGACTTGCCGACGTTCCTGCCAGGGCTGCTGCCCGCGCCGCTGTACGGCCAACGCGTGGCGGCGCAAACCGGGGCGACCGGCATGGGCGGGCACGGCGCGCAGACCTTGCGCGTGGCGGATGCGCGGCCGGACTCGCCCGTGCCGGCGGCGGTGCAGCGCTTGCGGACGTCGCTGGCGGCGCTGACGGACACCCTCGGACAAACCGCGGTCAATCGCTATGCGCTGGTGCAGCCCTCGGCCGCGCTGTCGCCGCAGGTGGTGCTGCACTACGCCGACGGCGCGCCGGCGCTTCTGGTGCAACCGCGCGGACATGGGCTGGTAGCGCTGCTGACCACGACCCTGGACCGCGACTGGACCGACCTGCCGCTGCAACCCGTGTTCCTACCGCTGCTGCACGATGTCGCGGTGGCGTTGGCTGGCGAGCGCGGGCTGGAGCGGCGCAGTGCGGTGGAAATCGGCGAGGTGGCGGTGCTGGCCCGCGATGAACGCGCGGATCAACTGGAGTTGCGCTTGGAATCGCCGGGCAATGCGCAGCGCGTGGTCGCAGAGGCCACGGAGCAGCGCGGCCGCGGCTGGCAGATCGGCGGGTTGCAGGACCCGGGGCGCTACACGGCGACCGAATTGCGCGGCGGCGTGGCGTTGACCTCCCGGACGTTGATCGTGGTGCCGCCGGCGACTGAATCGAACCTGGCCATGGCGGTGGGCGGGGCGATGGCGACCCAGCGGCAGGGCGAACGGGCCAGCTCGCAGGGGACGCCGAAAGCGCCGGGCTGGTCCGCGGTGATGATCGTTCTGCTGGCCCTGCTGTTGTTCGAGGGCATCGTGCTGGTGCGCGACAGTCTGCGCGGCCGGCCCGAAGGCATCGCGTAGAGGGCCAATCAGAAACTCCGTTTCCGATTGGCCGGGGGCGTTGCCAGCTGGGTCGCCGAGCGCGCCGATGCGGGCGCGCCGGCTCCGCTCGAAGGTTCCGAATCATTTTCTGATCGGTGTTCTAGCGGCTAGGAGGGCAGGTCGTCGCTATCGAACTGCGCGCCGGACGTGTCCGCCCCTTCGAGATCGCAGCGCAGCAGTGTCGCCCCGCGGAAGTTGCAGTCGGTCAGCCCCGACAACGCCAGCGAACAGCTGACCAGCCGCGCCTGGGCGAACTGCGCACGCGGAATCCGCCCGTGCACCAGCGTCGAGCTGTCCAGCCGCGCCGCCGTGAAGTCCGTCGCTTCGCCGCGCACTTCCACCAGGCTGCAGCGTTCGAGCCGCGCCTGCCGGAACGACGTCCGGTCCAGCCGCGCCTCCGCGAAATCACAATGCTTCAGCAGCGCGCCGTCGAACAGCGTGCCGGTGAGGTCGGCTTCCACGAAACGCACGTTGCTCGCCTGCACGCCGCGCAGATCCGCGCCCGCCAGCCGCGCTTCGCCGAACGAGGCCTCGTCCAGCCGGCAGCGCGAGAGATTGGCGCCCTCGAGGTTGGCCAACGTGAAGTGCAACCTGCGCAGGTCGGCCACACCAAAGTCGTGGCCGCTGAAGTCCGCATGCACAAAGGTTTCCGGCTGCACTGAGCGGCGGTAGTCGTTCCACGCCGTCGGTTGCGTCCACAGCAGGGCAATCTGCAGCAAGGGTTCCAGGTCATCGCTCGCCTGGATGCCGTCCAGCCGCGTCCCCTGCAACCGCGCGCGCGCCAACTGATCCGCGGCGACATGGGCCTGGGCGAGGTTGGCGCCGCTCAGATCGGTCAGTTCCAACAGCGCGTCGCGCAGATCCCGCCCGGCCAGATCGACGCCGCGCAGGTCCAGGCGGGCACCTTCGGGCAACTGGCCTTTCTCGCGGTTGAAACGCGGTACGTCGGTATAGAGCAGCTCGAGCCAGGTATCCTTGTCCTGAACGGCGGGTGGCATCGCAAGCTCCTGCTCGGTGTCGGCGCGGCAAGCCTAGGTGCTTGTCCGACGATTGTCCAACGGCAACAGGCGTACAGCGGACGCGCCCCATCCAGCTTGCGTGGCCGTCTTGTCGGTAGCATTGCCTGGACCTATCATGCCGACCCAGTCGCACTTACGCTTTGCCGCTGCACCCGGAAAGTATGAACGAACTGCCGCCCACCGACCTGCGCGCCCTGCGGACCCGCCTGCGCGCCGCGTTGCCGACCTTGCCTGGAACCGAGGCGCTGCTGCACTGGCTGGACGGCCTGCCCATGCCGGAACGGCCGGTAGGCGACGATCTGCGCCTGGAGGTGGCGGTGTCGGCTGACGTACAGCGCATCACCTTGTCGGCTTCCTCGCCTTCGAGCCAGTTGGTCACCCGCACCGCGCGCTTCCTGGCCGAAGCGGACGTCAGCGAAACCGAGATGCGCAAGTTCGCCCAAGCCTATGAGGATCTGGAGCCGGATCGCCTGGGTTCGTGGCTGGAGATCGGTCCGCAAGGCATCGACGGCGGCTGGCAGATTCCGGGCCCCCTGTCGCTGGACGCGGTCAGCAGTTTCGCGCCCGAGGGCGAACCACGGGAACTGTTGCTGGACTGGGCGCGCGACCACCGCATCGACACGTGCTTGCTGATCAAGCGTTCGGTCGGCGAAACGGCGGCCTACACGGAACTTCTCCTGCCCCTGCCGTCCGGCGATGCTCGCACGCAACTGGCCGCCGCGCTGGCCGGCTTCGACGCGGTGGGTGCTGTGGGGTTGCCCGAGGCGATTCGCGAGGCGGTACAACGGCATGCGCGCGGGCCGATGGCGCTCTCGGCCTGGCTGGTACCGGACGGGCTGGCCAAGGTCGGGCTGATGCTGTCCAACCCTGGGCAGGAACTACAGATGGCCCTGCTGCAGGCGGTCGGGCAGCCGGACGCGGATCTCGATCGGTTCATGGTGGAATTGGGTGTGGTGTCGCCCGAACGTATCGAAATCCAAGAGTTGGCCGATGGCATCGAGCTGGAGTTGCACTTCGGCCTCGGCGCGGTCGAGCCGCCGCACTGACGCTGGCCGGCGCCGAAGTGCGCCGATGTTGGCAAATCACGGTAGATCAAGCGGATATGAACAGGACTGGAGGATGACATGCGTTTCAAGGCCGAGCACCGGATCCGAGGAATTTCCCTGGCAGACTTCGAGAAGCTGTATTTCGACGAGGCCTTCAACGAAGCGCTGTGCAAGGCCGTAAAATTGCATCGCAACCTCGTGGCCAGGACCATCCAGGGCGGCAAGCTGCATCGCGAAGTCAAGGTGGCGGCCGAGCGCGAGATTCCCGCGGCGGCGGCCAAGATCCTCGGCGGCTCGCGGCTGGAGTACACGGAATACCTGGATTATCCGCTGGGCAGCTTCCGTGGCACCTGGAAGACCATCTCGTCGCTGATGACCGACAAGGTCGACTCGTCCGGGACGTTCGGATTCCGCGCCGAAGCCGGTCAGGTCGTGCGAACGGTCGAGGGCGAGGTCACGGTCAAGATCTTGTTCGTGGGCAAGGTGGTCGAGCAGTTCATCGCCGCCGATGTCGAGAAGAGCTACGCGCATGCGGCGGAGTTCATGCAGAGGTGGATTGACGAAGGCAAGGGGTTTGCAGCCGAAGTCGGCTAGACTCTTTTTGCCTCAACTTCTCAACTTCTCAACTTCTTTAGCTGCATGCAAAGAGAAACCAAGTGTTTCTCTCTGCACTCTCTTCCTTTTGGGACGCATCGCTCGGTCGCTACCCCCACGCCGGCCGCGTTGCGGCGGGGCGCGAGGGCCCCTGCTTCCGGCTCTACCGGGTGGTTATCCGCTTAGGAGTGTGGGACTTGCGGGAGTCGCGCCTCGCCCTCCGGCGAGCGTCGCTGACTCCGCATGCAATTCCGGGCTCGAGGGGGGTGAGCGGGGCGGCGTCCTCTCGTGTAGGGGCCGATCGGAGCGCCGTCCGTGTAGGGGCGGGCTTCTAGCCCGCCCTCCCACTTCGCTCGTGTCCCGGCCGCTACCGCCCTGTAACCTTTAGAAGTTCTTGCCGTTGCCCGTGCCCGGCTGGCCATAGACGCCGTTGCTGATTTCCAGCTTGTACGTCGCGCACGTCGTCGCCGCGCCAGTGTTGTACACGCGGACGTAGTACCAGGCCGAGTCGTCCAAGCAGCTCGTGTAGTAGTAGCCCTTCGGAATGCACACATAGCCGCTGTTGTAGTTCATGCAGTACGGTCCGCCGCCGCCCGGATAGCCCGGGGGGATGTTCCAACCGGTGTGATACTGGTCGAACTGGCTGCCGTTGGTATTGCACGGGCACTCGCCGTATTCGCTGAACTGCCGACTGAGGGAGCCGTTGCTCGCGCCCTTGAAGTTCGTGAACCAGTTGAAGTCCGTGTGGCCGCAGCACACGGTGTTCGATCCGTTCGGGCAGCCACCGCGGGTGATGTCGAAGGCCAAGCCGCCCGGGTTCACGGTGAACACCGCGCGCACGTTGTACTTGTCGCACACGCCGCTGCCGCCGTCGCCCAAGTCCACGGCGTAGAAGGCGTACCAGTCGTCGTCACCCGGCGCCACCGAGCGGCCCATGACGGTATCCTTGACGCCGTTGTCGTACACCGCGGTGTTGATGACGGTCGCCTGGCCGCAGGTGTCATTCGGCTCGTACAGGTCGTTGCCGTTGCACTCACAGCCGTCGCTGTACGACGCGTTGAGGTTGTAGTAGCCCGACGAACACTGGACGATCACGCAAGTGCCCGCGCTGCACTTCGAACTCGCGTTGGCCACCAGCGGGCAGCCGGCGTTGGCGTTCTCGTCGACGATGCCGTTGCAGTTGTCGTCCGCGTTGTTGCACAGCTCGAGCGCCGTCGGGAAGATGGTGCCGTTGCCGTCGTTGCAGTCGCCGCCGCCCTTGGGGCAAATCGCCGGGTTGCCGACCGTGACCAACGCCGCGGTGCAGTAGCCGTCGCCGTCGGCATTGCAGCCTTCATCGACGGAACTGTTGCAGTTGTTGTCGTTGCCATCGCACATCTCGGCCGCGCCGGGGTAGCACGTCGGGCACGTGTCGTTGCAATCGCCCGAGGTCTTGGCGGTGAACAGGCCGGTGGCGCCGCACAGGCATTGCGTGGAACTGGACCCGACTTTGTCCTGGTCGCCGTCGTAGTAGAAGTTCACGCAACCGATCGCGTTGACCTCGTCCACGAGCACATTGCAGTTGTCATCCACGCCGTTGCAGATCTCGGTCGTGCCGGGGTTGACCGCCGCGTTGCTGTCCGCGCAGTCGCCGCCGCCCTTGATGCAGACGGGCGGCGTGCCCACCGTGGTCATGCTCGCGTCGCAGTACTTGTCGCCGTCCTTGTCGCAGCCCTCGTCGATGCCGGCTTTGCAGTTGTTGTCCGTCGAATCGCACACTTCGGCGGAGCCGGGGCTGGTGGACTTGCTGGCGTCGTCACAGTCGTCGCCGAAGCCCGCGGTGATGGTCGTCTTCGGGCACGCGGCGACGTTGACCACCTTGACCTTGGAGTCGCAGTAGCCGTCCTTGTCCTTGTCGCAGCCCTCGTCGATGGTGCCGTTGCAGTTGTTGTCCTTGCCGTCGCAGATTTCCGGCGCGAACACGCTGTACGAGGTCGGGTCGTTGTCGTCGCAGTCATTGCCCTGCGTCGCGTTGTACTTGCCACTCGCCGCGCACCGGCACTGGAAGTTGGCCGTCACGCCGTAGCCATCGCCGTCATTGTCGAAGTAGAAGTTCGCGCAACCGATGGCGTTGATGCCGTCCAGCAACCCGTCGCAGTTGTCGTCCGCGGCCGTGCTGCAATTCTCGGTGCTCGCAGGGCCGGGCTTGATGCTGCTGATGTCGTCGTTGCAGTCCAGGCCGCCCGACGTGCACGTCGCGATGACGCCCGCTGCCATGACCAAGCCGGCCTCGCAGAAGTTGTCGTTGTCGTCGTCACAGCCTTCGTCGACCGCGACATTGCAGTTGTTGTCCAAGTTGTCGCAGATCTCGACCGTGCCGAAGTTGACCGTCGCTTGGGCGTCGTTGCAGTCGTCGCCCTGGACCGTGACGCCCGCCACTGCCGGGATCGTCGACTTCGTGCACTTGGCGCCCTTGGCCACGAGCTTGAGATTGCTGCAGTACAGGTCGTTGTCCGCGTCGCAACCGTCGTCCACGCCAGACTTGCAGTCGTTGTCCACGCCGTCGCAGATCTCGATTGCCAAGGGATTGATGCTCTTGTCCGTGTCGACGCAGTCGCCGCCCGCGGGGGCGATGTACACGCCGAGCTGCGCACACTGGCACTGAGCCACGCCACCACCGAAGCCGTCGAGGTCCACGTCGGCATACCAGTTGGTGCAAGCCGTCGCGTTGATTTCGTTGGTCAAGCCGTTGCAGTTGTCGTCGTACGCCGTGACACAAGTCTCACTAGCGCCCGGATTTACGGCGGCCTTGGTGTCGTCGCAATCGCTGCCGCCCTTGGGGCAAGCCGCGCTGACCGGCTGGACGCCGTTGCAGTATTGGTCGCCGTCGAGATCGTTGCAGACCTCGTCGGTGCCGCCCACGCAGTTGTTGTCGAAGCCGTCGCAGACTTCCGCCTGACCCGGATTGACGTTGACATTGCCGTCGTTGCAGTCACCCGCGCCGTTGATGCACACCGCCGGCTTGCCGACCACGCTCTTGGTCATGGTGCAGTACTTGTCGCCGTCGACGTCGCAAGCCTCGTCCTTGCTGCCGTTGCAGTTGTTGTCCAAGTCGTCGCAGATCTCGGTCTTGCCCGGATACACTTGGTTGTTCGTGTCGTCGCAGTCGTTGACGCCCTTGCTGCAGATGGGCGGCGTGCCGACGATCGTCTTGCTCGCGCTGCAGTAGCCGTCCAAGTCCGCGTCGCACAAGTCGTCGGTCGTGCCGTTGCAGTTGTTGTCCACTGCGTCGCAGTTCTCGGTCGCGCCCTTGTTGATCGCGGCCTTGGCATCGTCGCAGTCGCCGCCGCCGTTGGTGCAAATCGCCGGGGTGCCGACCAGGATCATGTTGGCGTCGCAGTACTTGTCGCCGTCGTCGTCACAACCTTCGTCGATGATGACGGCGGTCGAGATCATCCGCGTGGTGAAGGTCAAGTCGGTCGACCCGCCGGCCAGCGCGCTGTAGCTGCCAGTCAAACCAGTCGAGCTGAACCAGGCCGCGCCCTGTGTGTAGGCGTTGCCCGAGCTCTCCTGGATGCCCATGCCGGTGCCCGAGGCCTTCAGCACGATGACCAGCTTCTGGCCAGCCGAGAAGACCGGCTTGAGCGCCGAGGTGAAGGTGAACTTGGTGAAGCTGTTGAGCGTCGCGGACACGGTGACCGCTTGCGAGACCGTCTCGAGCAGCGTGCCCGTGCCCGGCAAACCGTTGGCGTACACCGACACCGTGATGGTCTGCGTCACAGCGGCGCCGCTTATCAGGCCCAGGTTGACGTCGATGCTGTCGAAGTTGCCGGCCGGTCCGACCAGGAACTCCTGCGCCACGTGGTTGCCCAGCGAACTGTTGGTGCCGGTGTTGTTGTTGGTCTGGTCCGCCACGCCTGCGCCCAGGCCATTGCAGTTGTTGTCCTTGCCGTCGCATTTCTCGGAAGCGCCCGGATTGACGCCGTTGTCCGTGTCGAGGCAGTCGCCGGCTACCGGAGCGATGTACGCGCCCTCGGCCTGGCACAGGCACTTGTTGGCGCCGGTGCCGTAGCCGTCCTTGTCGACGTCGGTGAAGAAGGGCGTGCAACCCGTGGCGCCGACGTCGTTCTGCGTGCCATTGCAGTTGTCGTCCAGGCCGTTGCCGCACTGTTCGGTGGCCGTCGGATTGACGCCGCTCTTGGTGTCGTCGCAGTCGCCGATCTTGGTGGCGGTAAAGTTGTTGCCCGGGCCGCACAAGCACGCCGACACGTTCACGCCGAAGCCGTCGCCGTCCGCGTCGTAGTAGAAGGTGATGCACCCGGAGCCGCCGCTGCTGTTCAAGTCGCCGTCGCAGTTCTCGTCCACCGCGTTGCCGCAGATCTCGGTGGCACCCGGGTTGACGAGCTTGTTCGAATCGTCGCAGTCGCCGCCGCCACTCGGGCACGCCGGTGGGACGCCGACGGTGACCTTGGAACTGTCGCAGTAGCCGTCGTTGTCCTTGTCGCAACCCTCGTCGATCACGCCGTTGCAGTTGTTGTCCACGCCGTCGCACAACTCGGTGGCGCCGCTGAACACCGTGTTGTTGTTGTCGTTGCAGTCGCCACCTTGCGTGGTCTTGTAGATGGCGTCGGGCGCGCACAGGCACTTGGTGTCGCCGCCCAGGGAGACGCCGCGCAAGAAGTTGACCAGCGTCGTGTTCGCGCTGCCGTTGGCCTTGCCGATGGTGCCACCGGTGTCGACCACATAACTGCCCGGCTTGTCGAGCGAAGTCATGTCGCCGATGAAGGCCACGGTGCCCGAAGCGCCATTGCTCGGTGCGGTGGCGAGCACGACCTTGGCCGCGGTGCCGAACGCGCCCGTGGCTGCGCCCCAGCGAATCGAGTCGATCGAGGTCGTGCCATTGGGCGAGGAGTCGACCCACACGACGTCGCCGGCCGCGAAGTCCGCGGCATTGCCCGCGATCGCCGTGACGTAGGCGCTATCGGTGAAGAACGCGAGGTCCCAGTCGCCCAATGCCGGATCGTAGGCCGTGTCCGGACTGATGCCTGCGCCCGCACCGGCGACGGTGATGATCGTGCCGGCCTTGAGCGTGGTGATCTTGAGCGCGCCGATGTTGAGCTGGTAGGCGCCGAACTTGGCGTCACCGGTCGCGGACGAGTCGCCGAAATACAGGCCGCCCAGGTCCGCCATCGACAGATCCGCCGTCACCAGCAGTTCGATGTACTCGTTGCCGGTGACGCCGGTCATACCATTGGAATTGCGACGGAACTCGTTGATGATGAACGGCTGGAACGACGTGCCGCCCTTGCCGTACGTATCGCCGTCGTAATCCGGATAGAACTGCTTGCAGCCGACCGCGCCGACGTCGTTGTACGAACCGTTGCAGTTCTCGTCCACGGTGTTGCCGCACAGCTCGAGCTTGCCCGGGTTGATCGTGCCGTCGTTGTCGTTGCAGTCGCCGCCACCCTTGCTGCAGGAGCTGGGCGTGCCGACCGTGGTCAGGTTGCTGTCGCAGTAGCCGTCGCCGTCCTTGTCGCAGCCTTCGTCGACCACGCCGTCGCAGTTGTCGTCCTTGCCGTTGCAGACTTCGTTGCCGATCGGGCTGATGTTGGCATCGTTGTCGTTGCAGTCGCCGCCGCCCAAGCTGCAGACCAACGGCGTCGCGATGACGGTCATGGTCTTGTCGCAGAACTTGTCGCCGTCCTTGTTGCAGGTCTCGTCGACCTGGGTGTTGCAGTTGTTGTCGGCGTCGTCACAGACCTCGGTCGCGCCGGGATTGGACTTGGCGTTGGTGTCGTTGCAATCGCCGCTGACCGGAGCCGAGTACAAACCGGTAGCTCCGCACAGGCATTGCGAAAGGTTCAGGCCGTAGCTGTCCTTGTCTTCGTCGTAGTAGAACTTGCTGCAGCCCACCGCGTTGGCCTCGTCGATCGCGCCGTCGCAGTTGTTGTCCTTGGTGTCGCACTTCTCGGCCGCGCCGGGCTTGATGGCCGCGTCGCCGTCGTTGCAGTCACCGCCCGCGGGCGCGACGAAGCTGCCCGCCGCCGTGCACAGGCACTTGGACAGGTTCAGGCCGAAGTTGTCGGTGTCGGCGTCGAAGTAGAACGTCGTGCAACCCAGCGCATTGACGTCGTTGACCGAGCCATCGCAGTTGTCGTCCTTGCCGTTGTTGCAGATCTCCACGCCGCTCGGGAACACGGTGTTGTCGGTGTCGTCGCAATCGCTCGGGCCCTTGGGGCAGATGGGCGGCAACGGGTTGGCCGTGGTCAAGCCCGCGTCGCAGTAGCCGTCCTTGTCGTCGTCGCAGCCGTTGTCGGTCTTGCCGTTGCAGTCGTCGTCTTTGTTGTCGCAGACTTCGGCGGCCTTGCCCTTGTAGATGGTCGCATCCGCGTCGTTGCAGTCACCGCCGCCCTTGGGGCACGCCGCCGGAGCGGGGTTGGTGATCGCCAACGCGGCATCGCACACGCCGTCGCCGTCCTTGTCGCAGATCTCGTCGGTGCTGCCATTGCAGTTGTCATCCACCGCGTTGCAAGCCTCGGTCGCGCCCGGGTTCACCGTCTTGTCGGCGTCGTTGCAGTCGCCGCCCGTGGTCGAAGCGAACGCACCTTGCGGTACGCACAGGCACTTCTTGCTCGTGTTCAGACCGTAGCTGTCGCCGTCGCCGTCCGCGAAGAACTGCGTGCAGCCGACCGCGCCGAGGTCATTCTGCGAGCCGTCGCAGTTGTCGTCCTTGCCGTTGCCGCACACTTCGGCCTTGGCCGGATTCACCGCGGGATCTCCGTCGTTGCAGTCGCCGGGGCCGCTCGGGCAAATCGCCGGCAGGCCGACCAGGATCTTGCCCACCGCGCAGTAGCCGTCGCCGTCCGCGTCGCAGGACTCGTCGGTGTTGCCGTCGCAGTTGTTGTCGATGCCGTCGCAGATTTCAGCGACCGCGGGGTTGATGGCGCTGACGTCGTCGTTGCAGTCGCCCGGGTTGATCGCGCTGTACTGGCCCACTGGCACGCAGAAGCACTTGCTCGCGGTCGTGCCCCACTTGTCCACGTCGCCGTCGAAGAAGAACGGCGTGCAGTCCACCGCGCCCAAGTCATTGGTCGTGCCGTTGCAATTGTCGTCGACCGCGGTGGTGCATTCCTCTTGAACGCCCGGGTTGATCAGGCTGCTGGTGTCGTCGCAGTCGCCGCCGCCCTTGGGGCACGCCGGGGGCTTGCCGGACGTGAACATGCCGGTGTCGCAATAGCCGTCCTTGTCGTCGTCGCAGCCCTCGTCGATCTTGCCGTTGGAGTCGTTGTCCTTGCCATCGCAGATCTCAGTGCCGGCCGGGTTGATCTTGGGATCGGTATCGTCCGTGTCGCCAGGGCCTTGCGGACAGATGCCGGGCGTGGGCGGCGCGACGTACGTCATGTTGGCGTCGCAAAAGCCGTCCAGGTCGTCGTCGCAGCCTTCGTCGGTCTGGCCGTTGCAGTCGTCGTCGACGTTGTTGCAGATCTCGGTGGCGCCCGGATTCACTGCCGTATTGGTGTCCGCACAGTCGCCCGGCTTGTTGACCTTGATCACGCCCGAAGCGACGCACATGCACTTGAAGGGCGTGGTGCCGTAGGTGTCGCCGTCGACGTCGGTGTAGAAATTCAAGCAGTTCTGCGCATTGACGTCGTTGGTGCTGCCGTCGCAGTTGTCGTCGTAATCGGTGTCGCAGGTCTCCTTCATCGCCGGATTCACGTTCAAGTTGCCGTCGTTGCAGTCAGCCGCCTGGGTCGCCTTGAAGCTGCCCGAGGTAGCGCACAAGCACTTGGACGCACCGGTGCCGAACGTGTCCGAGTCCAGGTCGGTGAAGTAGTTCACGCAGCCGCTGGCGTTCTGCTCGTCCTGCACGCCGCTGCAGTTGTCGTCCTTCTTGTTGTTGCAGATCTCGATCGATCCCGGATTCACCGTGCCGTCCAAGTCGTTGCAGTCCGCGCCACCCTTGGGGCAAATCGGCGGCGTGCCCACGGTCTTGATCGCCACGTCGCAGTAGAGGTCGCCGTCCTTGTCGCAGCCCTCGTCGGCCTGGCCGTTGCAGTTGTCATCGATGCCGTTGCAGATTTCGATCTGGCAATTGGCGTCGCCGCAGCAACTCTCCAAGTCCTGGCAGTCCACCAGGTTGTTGCTGTTGTCGTCCAGCAGGTTGGCGCAGTCCTCGCCGTTGCTGCAGGTGACCGCCAGGTCGTATTGCGCGCTGGCAGTGGCGCCCGGCACGTCGACCACGATGAAGTAGACTTCGCCCTTGCTGGCTGCGAACTTGGCCGTGTGCGCGCCAGCGGCGATGGTGCCCATGGCGATGCAGCCCGACGGATCGCAGCCCTTCAGCGTCGCCTTGAGGATGAACAAGCGCGCCGCGGGGTTGCTGACGTTGGTCAGGGTGACGACCACGGGCTTGGAGACGTCGCTGACGAACTTGTAGCTGTGTTCCTTGCCGTCATAGGTCCCGGAATCACAGGAATACGTCGTTGCCGCCTGGGTCGCGTCGCCGCTGTTGGTGACGTTCTTGGTGATGGCCTGTTCGCACGACAGCGTGGTCCCAGCGGCGCAAAGGCAGGTGTTGTCGTTGCTGCAGGCGCCGGTCGTGCACTTGTCCACCGTGCACGCGTTGCCGTCGTCGCAATCGGTGTCGGCCTTGCAGTCCACGAAACCATTGGCGAAGAAGTAGAGGACCTGCTTCATCATGGTGTCGGGCGTGTCGGGGCCATTTTGCACGCCCGCGAACGGCACCGACGAGCCGATGGTGCGGAACAAGCTCGCCGGATCGTCGTGGCCGACCTGGACGGTGAACTTCTCGATGCTGTCGTTCTTCAACAGATCACGGGTCTTGGCCACGGCGGTGTTGGCGGTGATCTGGTCGTTCAGGTTGTCGTAGGCGAAGTCCTGGTCATAGCCCCAGCCGTAGTTCTTGGCCGGAACCACCGAGGTATCCTGGTAGATGTTGGTGAAGCCCTTGAGCGGCCCGGTCACGCCGTTGGGCGACGAGTCGAGCAAGCCCTTGATCTTGAAGAACGGATGCAACGTCGTGGGCACGTCGAACATCCAGGTGTCGCCGCCTTCCAGGTAGACCTTGCCGCCGCCGGCCAGGTACAGCTTCAGCGTCCCGACTTCGGTCTCGAGCAGCACGTGGTTGTCCGGATAGACGCCCAAGGCCACGAACACCGCGTCGAACTTGACGAGATCCGGGTACAGCGACATGTCCTGGATGACTTGCGCGAACTTGCCCTGCTTGGTGACCGCCTTCTTCAGCGCGTCGCCGTGGGCCGCGGGCACTTCGGACGGCTGCCAGATCAGCACGCCGCCCTGGTAGGTCACCGTCACCTTGAAGGTGCAGATATTGTAGAGGAAGCCGTCCGTGACCTTGACCGAGACCTCGTGCTCGCCGACGTCGTTCAGCGCGAGCGGCGTGACGATGAGCGTCGAGTTCCAGCTTTCGTCCAGCCAGTAGTACAGCGCCGAGGTCAAGGTGATGAACTTGGGCGCCTTCATCAGTTGGAACGAGAGGATGTCGTTGCTGTCCGGGTCCTTGGCCTTGATCGGCACGAACAGCTTGTTGCCCAGCGCGACAGTCTGGTTGGCCGGGCACTTGGTCATGCTCGGCGCGGAACCCTTGACCACGCAGACGTTGTCGATCGCGTAACTGGTCATGTCGAAAGTCGAACTGCCCTGGACGCAAAAGGCGATGCGCAAGCCGTTGGAGCCAGCGAGTTCGGGCGGAAT
>CAYHHL010000013.1:33926-56806 GCA_964356325.1 uncultured Enterobacteriaceae bacterium
GTGCATGGCGGTGTTGCCGCCCGCGCCGTTGGGCAAGTACTCGCGATCGTATTGGATGCTGAGCGTGGCGGCACCGGCGGCCTGGAAGATCGGCGAGGCGAGGCAGGTCTCGTAGTTGGTCTTGGTCGGCGTCCAGGTCATGCGCGCGAACTGGTCGGGGCCGAGGCCGCCGGTCTTGCTCGTGGCCCAGTTGGTCGCGGCGCTGCCCTTGACGTCGGTCGGGTTCCAGCCCATCAGGCCCAGGTTGGCGTTGGCCGAGAAGTCCTGGCAATAGCTCAGGTTCACCGTGCACACCGGCTTCTGGACCGACAAGCAGGCCAGCGTGCCGTCAGGTTGCGCGAGGCACTTGCCGGTGGTGCAGTCCGAGTTCAGGTCGGCGCAGTCCACCGCTTCAGTCGCGGGGTTGCAGCACACCTGCACGCCGCCGACGCTGTCGTAGTGCAAGCACTGGTCCTGGACGCACAAATCCGCGGTGCACGGCTTGCTGTCGTCGCAGTCGAACTTGTCGATGCAGCAGCCGCTGATGGCCGTGTGCATACAGCTGTTCTTCTTGCTGTCGAGCGGATCCACCTTGCAACTGTCCGTCGTGCAAGGGTTGCTGTCGTTGCATGCGGTGCCGGCGAACACGGCCGCTTCGGTGCACGGGGTCAAGCAGCCGGCGCCGACCGGCGTGTACTTGCAGGTGGTGGTGACCTGGCCGACCACCAGCGCGGGGCAGGCGTCGGTCGTGCACGCGTCGCCGTCGTTGCAGTCGGCGCCGGTGGTGCAGCAGCCGCTCTTGGGCAGCGTGTGGCGGCACTGGTTGTTGATGCAGTAGTCGACGGTGCAGCCGTTCTTGTCGTCGCAGGCGGTCAGCGCGTCCTTGTCGTCCAGGCAGCAGCCGGCGATCGGCGCGAAAACACAGGCATTGTTAACGCAAGCGTCGGCGGTGCAGGCGATGTTGTCGTTGCACTGGGTGTCGTTGGTGCAGCAGTCCGCCGAAGCGTCGTGGACGCAGGTGCCGCAACCGTCCACGACCGAGCAACTGTCGGTGGTGCAGGCCAGGCCGTCGTCGCAATCGATAGCGAGATCGCAGTGTTCGGGTGCGGTCTTGTGCTGGCAGTGGTTGGTGGCGTCGCAGAAGTCCAAGGTCGTACACTTGCCGTCGTCGCAGTCCAACGAGCCGTTGCAGCAGGTCTGATCGCCGTTGCTCGGGTAGCTGCACAAGTGCGCGGTGATGTCGCAGGCGTCGGCGGTGCAAGGCTTGCCGTCGCTGCAATCCGTGGTGCTGTCACAGCAATCCGGCTTGCTGACGTCCTTGGCGTACACGCACGAGTGGTTCAGGCACGCGTTGATCGTGCAGGACTTGCCGTCGTCGCATTCCGCGTCGGTGTCGCAGCAGGTCGAGTCGAGCTTGGTGTATTTGCACAGGTTGGCCGCGGGGATGCAGGCGTCGACGGTGCAGTACTTGTTGTCGTTGCAGTCCGGCGAATTGTTGCAGCAGTTCGCGACCTTGCCGTGCGAGCAAATGCCAGTGGCGGCGGTGGTCGGATTCTTGTCGCACAGGTCGGTGGTGCAGACGTTGTTGTCGTCGCAGTCCACGCCCGCGGCGCAGCATTCCGAGATAATCACGTGAGTGCAGCCGAAGTTCACACAGACGTCGGCGGTGCAGGGCTGGCCATCGTCGCACTGCGCGGTGCCGATCTCCTCGCCCTCGGAGCCCGTGAAGCCGGTGATGTCGCAGCAATCCTTGAGCGGCTTGGTCTGATCTTGCGGATCCTTCTTGGGCGAGTGCGTGCAGGCGATCCAGCCGGCGGCCTGGGGCGCGTTGCAGAAGTCGTCGGTGCAGAAGTTCTTGTCGTCGCAACCAGTATTGGTCGTGGTCGAACAGCAGTTCGGCTTGAACACGTCCTTGCCGTAGCGGCACTCGGCGTCGACGCACTCGCCCACCAGGCACGCGTCCGAACTGCTGCACTCGGCGCTCGAGCAGCACGAGCCGGGCGCTTGCGGGTGAACGCACTTCTTGGTGGCGAGGTCACAGCTATCGGTCGTGCAAGTCTTGAAGTCGTCGCACAAATCCGTGGCCTTGGAGCAACACTGCGGATCGGCCTTGGTGTTGGTGCACTTGCCCTTGGGCCCGGTCAGGTCGCACTTGTCGGCGGTGCAAGTGTCGGCGTCGTCGCAGTCCAAGTCCTTCTGGCAGGAGGTACACTGTGAAGTCGGGCTGTTCGGGTTGAGGCAGGTGTCGCCGACCGCGCAGTCGAACTGACTGCCGCAGCAGGCGGCGATGGCGCCGTACGAGCAGACGAGTTGGTAGCAGGTGTCCTGTGAACACGCGTTGTTGTCGTCGCAATCGGCCGCGACGCTGCACGGCGGGTTGACCTTGACCTGGACGCTGCCGCGCGCCTCAGCGTTGGTCAGTTCGACGTTGGCGGCATCGGTCAGGACGCAGGCCAGCGAGTGCAAGCCCTTGCCGACGCCCACGAATGTGTAGACGCTGCCGGTGGCGACCACGGGCACAGAACCGACGACCACGCCGTCGAGATAGCAGATCGCGTTGGAAGGCGTGTAGTTGGCGGTCGTGAAGCTGAAGTCGATCGAGGTCGTAGCGACCTTGATGTTGATCTGCGCGAACGGCGCGGGCGCCGTGACCGTGATGGCCGGGGCCGAAAGCGAGAACGTCTCGACGCCGAACTCGGCATCGACGCCGTTGGCGACGTCTGGGCTGTTCGGCTTCGCCGAGGTCGGCGAATCGGGCGGTGGCTGGGCGCAACCAGCCATGGCAGCCAGCGCGAGCAGCGCGAAAACGTGCGCGTGTGCAAGGTGCCGGTTCCGCATTCTATCCTCTTGTCGACAGGCTCACCGGGTGGCGGTGGCTCGGGGCGGCACTGTTGCAGGGGGATCGCAACTAGCCGTGTTCGGCACCCGGGGCGGAAATCCCGCCTCAGGCCAACGCACGGCCGCCGTTTGTCGGGGGAGAAGGCAGTCTTGGCGGGCGGATCAGACCCACCGTTCGGACCATCTGCCAGCCGGACGGCACACGCAATGCCGAAGGCAAGCCCTCCGGGTGCCACGGTAACAAAGCAAATATGGGAAGGCAAGCAGATCGTCGGTGTCACGCTCCAGGCGAGCGCCGGTTCCGCACGAGGCGTCACCGTCGCGGGTCCGCCAGACGCCCGGGCCGGTGCAGGCGATCGAGGAGACGCTGCGCCACCTTGGCCGTGGTCAGGCTCAGCCCCTCGGCACTCAGATCGGCCAGGGAAACCAGGCGAGTCGACGCGCTGCCGCACAGCACCAGGTCAGCCGCAAGTTCGCGCGGCACACAGACATTCATCGCCAGACCGTGCCTGACCACGCCGTGCGCCTCGTACAGGCCCAGGCTGGCCAGCTTGCCCGTCGACGTCCACAGCCCGACCGCTTGGTCCAGGTCCAACTGCGCCATCACCCCGAGGTCGGCCGCCACTTGCGCCGCCGCCTCGAGCAGCAACGCCACGAGCAGACGCAACTCCGCTCGGTTACAGGGTAATGCCACGAACAACACGACCTGGCCGGGCGCGTGCAAGGTGCCCAGACCGCCGCGATCCACTTCGCGCACGTGGATGCCGCGCGACTCGCAAGTCCGCACCGTGCCGGCCAGCGTCAGGCGGCCAGCCGGGGTCCTCGCCCGCAAACCAAGTGTGTAGACAGGCGCTTGCGGTTCGAAGGCCAGCAGCTCGCCGGGCTGGCCTTGACGCACGCGCTGGACAGCCGCTTCGTTGAGCCGCAGGCCGCGATCGAATGCAATGCGGCCCAGCCAAAGCGGATCGGCCAGGGCCAGGCGTGCCGACAGGGAAGAGTTCAGCCCAGCACCAGCCAGGCTTGGACGATCGGCGCGGCGAACAGCACGCCGTCGACGCGATCGAGCAGGCCACCATGGCCGGGCAGCAGTTGGCCGCTGTCCTTGGTGCGGGTGGAGCGTTTGAATAGGGATTCGACGAGATCGCCGATCTGACCGACCGCCCCGCACAGGGCGCCGAGCAGCAGGCCGCTGACCAAGGGCATCGGCAAAAGCCACCGGCTGGTGATCCAACCACCGATGATCGAAGCGATCAGGCCGCCGAGCGCGCCTTCCATCGTCTTCTTCGGGCTGATGAGTTCGTAAAGCTTGTGCTTGCCGAACAGGCGGCCGGCGAAGTACGCGCCGGTGTCGCCCATGAACACGATGAGGAACACGCACATCAGGCCGCCACGGCCGGAGTCGAACTGGCCGCCTGACAGCAGGCTTGGCGCGGAACTGTGCGAGAACACGGCGATCAGCGTGCCAATCAGGACGCCGACGTAGCCGATCGCGAGCATGCCCAAGGCGGCACGGCGACTGGCGATTTCGACTTCGCCCGGGCGCACCAGGCAGTAAGACAGCCAGGCGACCGGGGCGATGCCGATCGCGAGCCACAGACCCATGCCGCCGAGCAGGGTGCTGGTCGCGACCAGGGTGGAGATCAGCGCGCCGACGATGCGGTCTTCGCGACGGAACTCTGGGTACATGCGCAGGAGTTCGTCCGCACAGCGCAGGCTGGCCAGGGTCAGCACGACGAGCATCGCGACCTTGGGCACGAACAGCACGGCCCAGATCAACAGCGGCGCCAGGATCAGTCCGGTGATGATTCGCTTCGCCACGCCGCCTCCAGGGTTGGCCTGGACTGTGCAACGGCCGCACCTTGGCGGCAAGGGCTTTGCGCGCGGAACATGGCCGAATTCAGGCCGGGCCGAGCGCGCCGAAACGCCGTTCCCGCTTGGTATAGTCGACCAGCGTCGCGGCGAAATCGTCGGCGCCGAAGTCGGGCCAGTCCTTTTCCGCGAAATGCAGCTCCGCATAGGCCGATTGCCACAGCAGGAAGTTCGACAGCCGCCGCTCGCCCGAGGTCCGCACCACCAGATCGGGCGCGGCACCCAGCGGTGCGGTCCACAGCACGGATTCCACGGTCGATTCGTCGATCTGGTCGGGCTTGAGCGTGCCCTTCTGGACGCGCTCGGCCAGGGTCCGCGCCGCCTGAACCAGTTCCTCGCGGCCGCCATAGGACAGCGCCAGCGCCAGCGTCATCGATTTGTGCCGCGCCGTCGCTGCCATCGCCGCCTGCACCGCCAAACGCACCGGCAGTGGCAGGCGCGGCAGGTTGCCGACGGCGACGAGGCGGATGTCGTTGTTACGCATCTCATCGACTTCACTGGCCAAGTAGTCGACGAGCAACCGCAGCAGGGCTTCGACCTCGGCTTGGGGGCGCGACCAGTTCTGCTCGGAAAAGGCATAAAGTGTCAGGGTTTGCAGTCCGAGCCGGCGCGCCGTCCGCGTCACCTCGCGCACCGATTTCGCCCCGGCGCGATGCCCTTCCACGCGCGGCAGGCCCTGGCGCTGCGCCCAGCGACCGTTGCCGTCCATGATGATCGCGACGTGCTTGGGCAGGTGACCGGCGTCGGCCAACTTCGCGGCTTGACGCAGGATCTCCGATGAGCCCGGCTCCAGCTCAACCTTGGCCATCGGCGGCTCCGCTTGATCCCGGATCAGCGGCGATCTCGGGCGAAACTGCCGCGGCGGCAGGGCGTTCGGCTGGCCAGGCGCGCCCGCGGGCCAGGGCGTAGACCGACCAGAGCAGCAAGGGCAGGCTGATCCACTGCGATGTCGACAGCCCGCCCAGCCACTCGCCGCGATCGTCGGCGCGCAAGAATTCGACGGCAAAGCGGAAGATCGCGTACTGCAACATGAATAGGAAGAAGACCTCGCCGTCGAACTTCGGGCCGCGGCGATAACGCCACAAGCACACGAGGAAGATGACCAAACACGCGATCGCCTCGTACAGCTGGGTCGGGTGCACGGGCAGGGAATGCGCAGCGATTTCGGTGATGCTGTGTTGCGACAGGTGCTTGTCCCACGCCGGCGAGTGGCGCGGAAACGCGATGCCGACGCCCGAAGAGGTGACGTCGCCAAAGCAGCAGCCGGCCAGGAAGCAACCGGCGCGACCGAACACCAGGCCTAGCGCGATGCCCCAACCGGCAAGATCGGCGACCTTCCAGATGGCCAGCTTGCGGCGGCGCAGAAACCAGAGGCCGGTCGGCACCGCGAGTAGGAAGCCGCCGTAGTAGGCATAGCCGCCGTACCAGATCTTGAACACGCGCAGGCAGTCCTGATGCTGGCGGCACAGACCCGTCGCGGTTTCGCACAGATCGCCCAAGCCGGCGTCCAGGCATTGCGCATCGGTCGCGCAGCGCAGGCCGGGCCCCATCGCCAACGCCGGCACTTTCTCGGGGGCGGTGCACAAGTGTACGTAATCCCAGAACTGTCCGTCCGCCAGCACGTGCAGGATGCGCGCGCCGACCAGACCACAGACCAGCATCAGCAGGCCCAAGTCGAGAAGCGTGTTGCCGTCCAGGCCCTTCTTCAGCCCTTCGCGGTGGGCGAGCAGGATGGCCAGGGTGAAGCCGACCATCAGCAGGGTGAAGTAAGCCGGCAGTTGCGTCAGGCCGATGTCGAAGGCGGGATGCACGCTAAGCCTTTTCTTGCCGGTCGGGAACCACAGCCGCGGCGGCAGGTTGGCGACGCACGAGCATTTCCAGGGCGATCGCGATCACGCCGGCCGAGATGCCGATGTCCGCGACGTTGTACACCGGCCAGCTGTGCACCTGCCCGCCGACGAACACGAAGTTGTAGATGAAATCGACCACGGCATGGAACCGGACGCGATCGACGAGGTTGCCGATGGCGCCGCCCATGATGCCCGCCAGCGCGAACGAGGCCCAGTTGGTGCCCATGCGGCCGTGCCAGAGCGCCCAACCCATCATGAGGCTGGCGATGAGCGAGATCGTGACGAACAGGAGATGGCGCAGCATCGGCGGCGCGGTCGAGAGGAAACTCCACGCAGCACCGAAGTTTTCCGCGTACACCAGGCTGCAGAAGCGGTCGATGATCGGAATGTTGCGTTCGCGCAGGACCACCGGACCGTCCAGGGGCGCATTCACGTCGGTGACATGATCCGCGGCCCGAATCGTGTGCTTGTCGAGAAGCCCCTGCACTTCCCCGGGTTGCACCCGCCAGTGGCTCGAAACGATGGTGGCCAGGGTCTGCCCCGCGTCGTTCGGTTGCACGCGCAGGCGGCGCGGCGCCGGCAGTCCTGTCCCGTCGGTCGCCACCAGGTCCAGATCCGAATCCGTCACCTTGAGCGGGGCATCGGCCTGCAATCCCGAGCTGTTCTGATAGCGCCACAGGCTGCCTGAGGCGATGGCGTCGCGCAGTTCAGCCGCCTGGACCCCGCGCTTGGCAAACGCCGCCGCCACCGTCGCGCCGTCGGCCGGGGTCACCACCATCGGGTGCGCGCCGCCGGCCAGGTGGGTCATGGCCCATTGCTTGGAGCCGAGATCGAGCGCGATGACCGCGAGGACGACAGCGAAAAGTGCCCAGCGTGGCGCGGTTGCGGTCATGGGCGACTCCGGGGCCTGGCGGGGATGAACGTGAGCGGGGGCGAGACTGTAGACAGCGCGACCCGTGTGGTCAATTCGAACCCCGGCGATCAATTCATGAACCTGCCGGACTATTCCTGGCGCGGCAGCTACCAGTTGCCCAGGCCGTTCCAGCGCTTGACCGTCATGCGTTGCCACGGCCGCGCCGAACTCCTACGCTGCCCGCGCTTGCCGCGTCCTCGCAAACGCCTGGAGATCTCGTGCACGTCCACATCCTGACCGGTAGCCCGTGCCGCCATCCGATGCCCGCCGTGGCCTGTCCTCTGTGTCGGGGCGCGCTGGACCTCATGGAAACAGCACTGGTTTCGGCCGACGCGGTGCTGGCGACCCTGCGGCAGGCCCGCGATCTGGGCGCGACGGCGGTGACCTTGCGCGACGGCGACCTGCTGGCCCGTCCCGAAGCGCTGGACTTGCTGGCCGAGGCGCGGCAACTCGGCTTTCAGGCTATCGAAGTGTGGACTTCGGGGCCGCTGCTGGCCCAGTCTGGCATCGCCGAAGCCGTGGTCAAGGCGGGCGCGGGCTGGATCGCGGCGCCCTTGTACGGTGATTCGGCGCTGTCGCAGGACTACGTGACCGGCCAGCCCGGGCATTTCCAGCGTACGCTCGCCGGTTTGCAGAAGGTGCGCGCGGCCGGCGGGCGCCCCGTCGTGCTGGCGCCGATCCTGCGGCCGACGTATCGCAACCTCCCGCAACTGGTGCAGAAGTCCCTGCCGATCGCCGTGCAGGCGTTCCGGTTCCTGGCGCCCCTGGGGCAGGATCGCCCAGATCACCCGCTGACGGCGCCTTTGCCCATGGCGGCCCAAGCCTTGCGCGCGGCGTTGCAGATTGCGGCGACGGCCAAGCGGCGGGCTACGGTGTTGGACGTGCCGGCCTGCCTGCTCGAAGCGGACGCGAAGTGCCTGGACCGCAGTCGCACGCTGCAAGCCATGGCGCTGGACGTGCGCGCGCCGACCGTTCACGAACAGGGCAAGCCGTGCGAACCGTGCGCTTGGAAAACGCAATGTCCAGGCCTGGCGCGCGATCTGGCGACCCAGCACGGCTGGCTCGGCATCGCGACGCGAACCTGAGCAGGCTCAGAGCCGTATCACATCGCGACCTTTGCAGGTGCGCCGTCGCGGCGGATCTGCCAGACTCGGCGTTTGTCTCTCGCTGAACTGGATACGGAGCCGCATGCCGAACTTGACGCCGCACTACCTCGACATGGACATCGACGTCGAAAAGCTCGTGCGCGACGGGGTGTTGAACCGCGACGAGGCCGAAGCGCTCAAGCAGAGCCAACAGTCCGACACCGCCGGCGCCGTGCGCATGGAAGCGCTGCCTTCCTCGGGACTTGGCGCCGAAGAGGACGCCAAGGACGCGGTCAAGGAATCGGCGATGAAGCACTCGCGCCACTGGGTGCGGGTCACGCGTTTGTGCAATCAGCGCTGCACGTTCTGCCTGGATTCGATGAACCAGGACGGCACGATGATCGACGTCGACGCGCTCAAGGCCTACATCGCCCTGGGCAAGCGCATGGGCCGCCAGCGGTTGATCCTGTCCGGCGGCGAGGCGAGCGTCCACCCGCAGTTCATCGAGCTCATCGCCTACGGGCGGCAACTCGGCTACGACTGGATCCAGACCATCACCAACGGGATGATGTTCAGTTACAAGAAGTTCGCGCTGCAGGCGGCTGAGGCGGGGCTGAACGAGGCGACCGTTTCGATGCACGGCCACACCATGCACCTGCACGACAAGCTGACTGGCACGCCTGGCGCTTTCGTGACCGGGATCAAGGGCATGCAGAACCTGATCGGCACCGGCAAGGTCGTGGTCAACATCGACATCGTGGTGAACAAGCAGAACTACAAGGCGTTGCCGGAAATCATCCAGTATTACCATGATAACCTCGGGATTCGCGAGTTCGACCTGCTGCACATCATCCCGTTCGGTCGCGGCTTCGACGAGCACCGCCACTCGCTGTTCTTCGACCTCAACGACGCCGTGCCCTACTTCCGCCGCGCCTTCGAGTGGTCGAAGAAGCCGGGCGTGTTCCTGTGGACCAATCGCTTGCCGGTCATGTACTTGGAGGGGTTCGAGCGCCTCATCCAGGATCCGCACAAGCTGTTGTCCGAATTCGACGGCGGTCGCCACAACTTCGAGGGCTTCCTCAAGCGCGGCCTGAAGCCGGACTGCCACGGCGAGCGTTGCGACTACTGTTTCCTAGACGGTCCGTGCCGCGCCACGATGTTCCCTTATCGCGAGCACTTGGAGGCGGCGACGTTTCCGGTGGTGCGCATCGACAGCCAGCACGTCTGGCAAGGTCCCGAAGCGCGGGCGAAATTCGAGAAGCAGCAACCCGAGCGCGTGCAACTGCTGGCCCGCGACAGCCAAGACGCCCAGGCCGCGCTACAACGGCTCGGCTTTGCACAGCAACCGGTGACGATCGAGCTCGACGCCGGCGCCGATCCGAAGCCGCTGTACAACGCCGCGCGCATCACCCGCTACGTGGTGACGACGGTGCACGACGCCGCCCGCTATCTGGTCGGATCGACGGCGGTTCCGGCCCCGGCAGAGGTCGAGGTGCGGCTGACGCGCGAACTGGCGTCCTGGCTGCTGGCCCGTCCCGCGACCCTGAAAGCCTTCGGACATCGCCTGATTGGCGCGCTGCCGGACCACGAGTACCTGAGCCAGTCCCTGGCGGCGGATCCGGATCCAGGCACGCTGCAGAAGCTGGCCAGGCTGGGCGTGCGCATCAAGAACGCGCCGAAGTGCGTGGCAGGCGCCGAAGTGGAAGCGCACGATCACCTGCTGTTGGACGCGAAGTTGCTCGATGGTTCCGGGGCGTTGGACCTCGATCGCTACGTGCACCACTACGTCGAGCACGAGTACTACGCCAAGTCGATCCGCTGTGGGCGCTGCGCCGAGTTCGACACCTGCCGTGGCATGCACATCAACTACTTGCGCAACCACGGCTTTGCCACGCTGACACCGCTGGATGAACTGGGGCAGCCGCTGGCCGACGCCGCGAGTTTCGCCGAGATCGCCGACCGGCTGAAGGAAGCGACGGCGGTGCGGTCCAAGCGCGAGCAACAAGCCCTGGTCGGTCTGCACAAGCCGGCGCGCGTGGCGGTGGCTGCATTGGCTTTGGGGAAGATGGCGCTGGCGAAAGAGGTTTAGCAAGATGGCCAACCTCGGCTACATCCAGATGGTCCGGCACTGCAACCAGAACTGCGGGTTCTGCAGCAATCCCGAGACGCCGTTCTTCCATGATCTCGGTCAGGTCCGCACCATCGTCGACGACTTCGTGGCGCGCGACTACTTCGGCGTGATCCTGACCGGCGGCGAACCGACCCTGTCGCCGATCCTGCCCGAAGCCATCGCCTATGCGCGTGAGAAGGGCCTGCACGTCCGCATGATCACCAACGGGCAAAAGCTCGCGGATCCGGACTATTGCGACGCGGTGTGGCGGGCCGGCCTGCAGCACGTCCACGTCTCGATCCACAGTCACAAGCACAAGTTGGAGGACTTCCTGACCGGGACGCCGGGCTCGCTCGACTGGGCCGAAAAGGCGTTGACCAACCTGGGCAAGACCGACGTCACGGTCAACATCAACACCGTGATCAACCGCTACAACTGCGACCACTTGCACGAGAACATCGACTGGTTCATCGCCAACTTCCCGTTCATCCGCCATTTCGTCTGGAACAACCTGGATCCGTCGATCGGCCGCGCCACGACCAACAACTACTTCACCGCGAAGTTGCGCGACACCGAAGTCAGCCTGGCCAAGGCCATGCGCCGCCTGCACGAAACCGGCCGCAGCTTTCGGGTCGAGCGTATGCCCTTGTGCTACATGACGGAATTCGCGCACTGCTCGACCGAGACGCGCAAGATCGTCAAGAGCGAAGAACGCATCGTGCACTTCCTCGACGACAAGGGCACCGTGCGTCAGACCGAATGGGGCCACCTGTACGCCGACGTGTGCGAGAAGTGCAGCCTGCGTTCGATCTGCGGAGGCCTGTTCGATCGGGGCAATGCTTACGATCCCGCGGAATTGTCGCCGGTGTTCACCGACGCCAAGCCGATCATCGCGCGCATCGTCCAGGACCTGCAGTCGGATCCGGCTTGGCGCTTGGAAAAGTTCAAGAACCTCGCGGCTATGCCGAGTGCGCACCAGGGCCGGACCGGGCAAGGGACCTCGCGGCCGGGCAAGGTCCAGGCGCCGACTGGCGACCGGCTGGTCGAACCGGCGACGGACCCCAAGCGCCACCTGGACCCGACTTCGCACGATTGGCATCCGGCCGATGACGAGCTGGACGTCGACCCGGGCCTGGCCGTGCCGATGGAGACCGAGGCCGAACGACAGGCGACACGTTTTGCGCGAGAAAATGCCCAGGTGGTGCGTGTCCCGCTTTCTCGGCTTGAAGCGTCGTCCCGGCCGGAGTAGCGTCCACCGTTCGCCGCGGCGTTGTCGCCTGACCAGGGTGACGGCGATCGGCCGCCGATTTCGACATATTCGCAGCTTATTTCGTGACCTTCGGTCAAACCTTCGACCCGGCAGGAGCCATGAGCCAGATCAAAATCGACAACGTCGACCCGCAAAAGACCAGCATCCACCTGTCCCTCGACGTCGGCTTGTATCCGATCGAGGTGCTGTACGGCGCGGCCTACATCTTCATCGACCGCTGCTTCGTGCTGTTGGACCGTGAAGGCAGCGAAACCACCAAAACGTCAGGCCGGTTCGTGGTCAAACTGCGCGGCAAGACGGCGCTTTCGGTCGAGCAGCTGGAAGGTCTCGCCGGCGAGTTCGGCAACGAGCTGCTGAGCCAGGCGCTGCGTCGCAAGATCGTGAAGCAGAACCAGAAGTTGATCGAGGAGATCACCACGCAGGCGATCACGGGCGCCGCGGGTGGCACGCTGCCGACCGACTTCTTGGACGCGGCGGACGACGGCATGGACTTCCTGGACGACCCGCTGGGCATCGCCGTGCCGTGGGAAGAGAAGTTCAAGAAGAAGAAGGCCGAGCCCGAGTCGGCGGCGTAACGGAGGCTGACAATGTCGGAAGTTTCGATCAGTACTGTGGCGGCGGTCCCAGATGGCGTCGCTCAGACGGTTCGCCTGCACCGCACCCTGTACATGCAGCAGGCCATCAAGGAAGCGGCGAGCACTTTCGCGGACTTCGCGTCGTTCACCATCGCCCGGGACGGTGAGTACTACGCGGTGACGTTGCGCGACATCGACGCCGACGTGGAAGGCGACGTCGTCGCCGAGTTCTGTAATTTCGCGCTGGTGAACACAGCTGCACGCAAACGGAGCAAGAAGGCATGACGGTGACTTCGATTCAGCGCAACCACGATCTGCGGCTCGACCCGAGCGCGATCGCCACGACGCGCCACTTGCCCAAGGGCTTGCAGACGCCCCTGGTGGGTCTGGTCGATCTGGCCAAGGTCAAGGCGGACTTTTGCACGCCTTTCAACCACCGGATGATCGAGGATCGGGTGCTCATCAGCAACGACCTCGGCGACTGGATGTTCCTCAGTGTCGAGGACTTTCGCGCCTACGTGCACGGCGAGCCCAAGCCGGGTGAAGCGCTGTACGAGCAACTCGCGGCCAAGAACTTCATCGCCGCGGTCGTGGACGTCAACGCCCAGGCCGAACGCTGGCGGCGCAAGCGCGGCTTCCTGTTCTACGGTCCGACGTTGCACGCGTTCGTCCTGACGCACCGCTGCAACCACGGCTGCCAGTACTGCCACTCGTCCATCGTCGGCATGGAGCGCACCGACACCGACATGAGCATCGAGACGGCCGAGCGCGCGGTCGATCTGGCGTTCCAGAGCACGAGCCAGAGCATCACCATCGAGTTCCAGGGCGGCGAGCCCATGGCCAACTGGGAAGTCCTGCAGCACGTCGTCGAGTATGGCCGGCAGAAGAACGCCCTGGCGAACAAGAACTTGTCGTTTGCGCTGGTGACCAATCTGTCGCTGATGGACGACGAGAAGTTGGAGTACCTGCTCGATCGCAAGGTGCAGATCTGCACCAGCCTGGACGGACCGGCGGACCTGCACGACAAGATCCGCATCTACAAGGAAGGCAGCGCGCACAGCCTGGTCACCGGTTGGATGCGAAAAATCAACCAGCGTTACGTGGACATGGGCCTGGACGGCAATTCGTACCGGGTGGAAGCGCTGCCCACGATCACGCGCCCGGCGCTGGGCCGCTGGAAGGACATCGTCGATCAGTACGTGGAGGTCGGGTGCCGCGCGATCTTCTTGCGCAAGCTCGATCCGTTCGGATTCGCGGCGCGCTCGGCCAAGACGCTGGGCTACTCGATGGACGACTTCCTGGAGTTCTACGCCAACGCCGTGGATTACATCATCCAGCTGAACCGCCAGGGCGTGCAGGTGATGGAGCGGCACGCCTCGATCATGCTCAACAAGATCATGGCCGACGAGGAGCCGAACTACCTGGACTTGCGCACTCCGGGTGGCGCGTGCGTGGGCCAGATCGGCTACGCGCCCGACGGCACGGTGTACAGCTCGGACGAGGGCCGGTTCGTGGCTTCGATGGGCGACGAGATGTTCCGCTTGGGCACCGTCGAGGACACCTATCACAGCCTGATGACCAGCGCCGGCAGCCGCGCCATGGTCATGGCCGGCGCCAACGACGGTCAGCCCGACTGCGTGACGTGTACCTACAAGCCCTGGTGTGGTCAGCAGGTCGAGTACAACTACAAGACCCAGGGCAGCTTGCACGGGCGGATGCGCGATTCGACCTGGTGCAAGAAGCACAAGTCGATCTTCGACTATCTGATGCACAAGCTGAAGTCGGCGGACGCCCAGGATCTCGCGATGTTCCAGCGCTGGACGACCAACCGCCAGCTCGAGCATTTCCTGCAGGAACGCGCACCTCTGTAATCCGGCCAAAGCTGGCGTGATCGGCTGGCTGAGGCTAGACTGCGCGCCAGCCGCGCTGTGCGGTGGCAGGGACCAACGATGCGGCAGACGAGCTTGCGAAAGGCCGGGTTGCGGTTGGCACTCGTGCTCGCGGTCGGCGTGGTGCCGCTGCGTGCCCATGCCGATCCGACTCCGGCGCAGACGGATCCGACGCCAGCGCAGGCGGAACCCCGTGCGCTCGCAGCGGAACCTGTGCCGGTGGTTGCGCCGGTGCCGATGGCTCCCCCGCCTCCGGTCGATCTGCGCGAACGCCCGGTCGCGGCCGCCCGCAAGCCCGCGCCCAGGCGCCACGAGCTCGTGCACGGCCTGGGCGCCGCTGCCAGCTTCAGCTACGGCTCGGGTTTCGCCTACCGCCGCTATTTCGGCGCTGATTCCATCCAGATCAACGGCTTTGGCTGGGTTGCCGATCGTGGCGACGACGCGCTCATCTTCGGCGGCCTCGCCTACGCCCACCGCCTGTTCTCGTGGAGCTCCTCGTCCACTTCACGCCTGATGCCGGCTACTTCTGGACTGCGCTTGATCGCTTCCGCGACGTATTTCCAGCGCCGCAACAGCGTCACCAACAGCTTCAGCGACTGCAACGAACTGCAAGGCTGCACCTTCATCGACGCGACGCATTTCGAGTCGGAGCGCCTGCTCGGTTTCGGCTTGGGCTTCGGCTTCGAGTTTGGCGCCATGCAGCAGCCCGGCTTCTCGGTCGCGCTCGACCTGCTGTTGACGGGTGCCTATTCCTTTGGCGTCCCCAAGGCAGAGCGCAAGCCCGACAGCAAGCCGGGCCTGCAGTTCATCCTGCCGTTGCCCGCCGGCTCGCTCATCTACAGCTGGTAACGCGAGGAGAGTCCATGTTCCGTCGCGTTCTCGGCATTTGCGCGCTCGCCCTGGCCTTGGCCAGTTCGCCCGCGTTTGCTGCACCACCAGCCGAAGTGCCCGAACTGGCCCGGATGCCCAACAACAACCGCCTGCCGCTCAAGCTGTCCGGCGCCCAGCCGACCTCGGACGACGGCCTGTTGCGCGGTCACGAACAGGACGTACAGAAGAACAGCAACGGCATCGGTTTCGCGGCGGCGGTCTACCCGCAGTTCGGCTTCACCTATCGGCGCTACTTCGGCAACGCGGCGCTGCAGTTCAATATCTTGCCCTTGCTGTACAACGGCGGCGACTACCTCTCGCTGCACCTGGGCGTTCAGTTCATCGACTACATGCTGGTTTGGACGCGGCCTCGCCCTGGCGGCGTCATCGGCCCCGCGACCGCCCTGCGCTTGGTGGCTGCGACCGGCCTGTCGATGTCGCGCGATCAGAAGACCAACATCACGGTGCCCGACGAGAACTGCAACACCAAGCAATGCCAGGACCTCATCCAGGGCAACCACGGTCGCATCGAGTACTTGACCTCGGGCGCGCTCGGCTTTGGCTTCGAGTTCGGCTCGATCATGCGCCCAGGCTTTTCGCTCGCCGTGGACCTGATGATGACGGTACTGTGGGACAACGAGGGCTTTTACGCTGCGTACCCGTTGCCTTCCGGGACGTTGATGTACAACTGGTAGCCCCGCACCCGCACCCGCACCCGTACCCGCACCCGCACCCGCACCCGCACCCGTACCCGTACCCGTACCCGTACCCGAACCCGAACCCGAACCCGTGGCCGGAGCCGTTTTCGAGGGCTGAGAAGCGGATAGCTTCGATTCCTCGAAAACGGGCGGGTCATAGAGCGACAACGGAGCGTCAGACCCGCCCTGAGCCGGAGCCGGACGCGCTAGCCCCGCAAGCCCTGCATCATCCGCTGCGCATCCGGTAGCTTGCCGGTCCACCACCAGAAACTTCGCGCCGCTTGCGCCGCCAGCATCGCCTCGCCGGAGGCCAGCAGCACGCCGCGAGGATTCGTTCTCGTTTCATGCATTTTCGCTGTTTCGACAGGCGGTTCCAGCAAGCGCGCGTCTTCGGGCAGGCCTGCAGCCAGCGCCAGGCGTTGCCACCACGTCGGTCGCGCCGCATCCGCGACGTACACGAGATCCACCAGCACCGACCGGGACTTGCGCCACGCCTGCCAGGGTAGCCAGGCCAGCGTCGCGTCGGTCGGCGGGTCCTGGCCCAGATGCCCGAGCGAGGTCGCGTGCACCACCAGCGTCGCCTGCTTCAGGTGCCGGTCCGGCTGGCCCCACGGCGCGCCCGCCACTGCCTCGCTGCCGAAGCCAGCTGCCAGCCAATCAACCAGTGTTGCAGTCTGTTGTGGACGCCGGCTGGTGACCGTCAGGTGTTTGGCGCCCGCTTCGAGCAAGTCCGCGGCGACCGCCTGGGCCGCACCGCCCGCGCCCAGCAGCACCACGCGCGATCCGGGCAGGGGCACGCCGGCGCCGAACAAGACGTCGGTCAGTCCCGGACCGTCCGTGCTGGCCCCCACCAGCCGGCCATCGCGCATCGCCAGCGTGTTGATCGATAGTGGCGGCAAGGGCTTGCGGCGCATCCGGGTCGGAACCACCGCTTCGCACAGGTCGCGGGCCAGCGGCTTCCACGGTGCAGTCACGTTCAGCCCGTCCCACAGGCCGGCCCGCAACTCATCGATCACATTGATGACTGCCGCTTCGTCTGGGCACTGCAGCAGCCCGTACGTGCCGGTTCGCCCGGTCTCGCGCAGGGCCGCCGCATGCAACCTGGGTGAAAGCGATCGTGTCACGTCACGGCCGATCAGCGCGAAACGCAAGGGCCTTGCCTCCGGGTCCGCGCTCGTCACGGCGTCAGGCCCGCGGCGTGCCACGCAGTCAGCACCTGGCGCGCGGCCAGCACGTCCAGGGCAATTTGCGCGACCAGGGCCTCGATGCCGGCAAAGCGCTGCTCGCCTCGCAACCGCGCGAGCACGTCCAACTGCACCTGTCGGCCGTACAGATCCCCTTGCCAGTCCAGCACGTGTGCCTCGATCCGGACGTCCGACGCCGCGAAAGTCGGGCGCACGCCGACGTTCGTCACTGCCGGCAGCACCTGACCATCGATGCGCAGCAGGCAGGCGTAGACGCCAAGCGCGGGCAGGACCTGGCCTGAAACCGAGAGGTTGGCGGTCGGGAAACCAATGGTCCGGCCGCGCGCGTCGCCATGCACCACTTCGCCCTGCAGACAGTACGGTCGACCGAGCAGACGCGTCGCGAACTCGAGTTGACCTGCTGCGACCGCCTGGCGAACCCGCGAGGACGACACGATGGCGCCTTCCAACTGCACGCCGCCAAAGGGTTCGATGCTGCCGCCGACCTCGCTTTGCACCTGCCGTAGCAGGGCCAGCCGCCCCAAGCCGCCATGACCGAAACGAACGTCTGGCCCGGTGACGATATGGCGCGCGTGCAGGCGACCCGCCAGGACCTCGCGCGCGAACCAATCCGCCGACTGCGCGGCCAGTTCGCGATCGAAGCGCAGCACCACCACCCGATCGATGGCCTGGGCGCGCAACAAGTCCAGCCGGGTGGCCAACCGGTCAATCGCGGGCGGAGCGCTTTCCGGGCGCAGGATCGTCAACGGATGCGGGTCGAACGTGATGACAGTGGCCGGGCCGCCCAGCCGATCCGCCGCCCGCCGCACCGCTGCGAGCAGGGCCTGATGGCCGATGTGCACGCCGTCGAAATTGCCGAACGCCGCGGCAGCCGGGTGGTCCGTTGGGATATCAGGTAGTTCGAAGAGCACTTGCACGCGGTCGTCCTCGCCGAAGTCGCCGGCAACGAGGCCGCCATGCCACAGCAGATGGGTATCGCGCGTCAAGCCGTGCGTGGCCGATCTGGGCGTCTTTTCGCAGCCCAGGCGCGTACAGGGCTTTTGTACCGGATCGGCGTGTGCTATACGTAGTGGGCGTCGAGGCGGTTTGCACCCCGTGCCCACCCCGACAATCCTCGCAGGTTGTTTCGAGTAGAGCGTTGCACCGGGTCGTGCGCACAGGCGCCGTTCCCAACGATGAGCGCGGATCGTCTCGAACGAAACAGCTGACCGGGACGACACAGCCGAGCTGTGCGAGACCGGACCTGCACGACTCACACGGACGAGCGCTCATCGCGATACAGCATCGCGGGAATGCCTACCGTCCCCTCCGACATGCCCAGGCCCTGAGCGCTTTGCCGGATTTCCGGGCGCTTGCCGTAGACCACGGCGCCGTGATGGAGCATGCCCGAGCCCGCACGCCAGGCCAGGCGGAAACGTGGCTGTCCGAAGGGAAAGTGGCTGTCCGGCGGGAATGTCTCCGCCGAACGTCCGCTGCCCGGCGCCACCGACCCGCTGACCGAGGAGATCGCGTGATCCCTGCCCTTATCGATCTACATGTCCGTCCCACCCTCAACGAGTTCGGTCACCAGGACGTCGAACTGCTCGCGGTCCAGGCGCGCGATCACGGCCTCGACGGCGTGGTCGTCATCGGCAGCGATGCCGCCGTCGAATTGGGCGAAACTGCTACCATTTCACAAGCCACCGGCGTCCAGGTCTTCACCGGGGTTGAACTGGCGACGGACCATGGCCTCCTGCTTTGCTACCCGCGCCAGATAGACGACTGGTTCAAGCAGTCCGGTTGGCGCGTCTTGCCCCGTTCCGAAGCCTCAGCAGAAGCGTCCGACGGCGTCTACCAGGCTGCCGATATCGTCAAGGCTTTTGCCGAACGCGGCGGGGCCGTCATCGGCTTGCCGCTCATCAACGGCCACGATCCCGCCGCGCCGCCTGCCGGGCTGGCCGGCATCGTCGTAACCGGCGTGAACGTGGACGATCGCACGGTGGCCATGGCACAGACCGCCCGCCTGGCGTGTGTCGGTGCCTCGGCCGCGACGCCGGGTCAGGAGCGATTCGGTAAGGTCGCCACCGTGTTCGCTGCTCCGCCGATGACGCAAGAAGCCATGGTGGACGGTTTGCGTTCGGGTCGCGTGTGGCCGGCCGAAATCGGCGCGGTGCTGGTCGTGACCAAAGCGCAAGCTCCCGCACCGGCTCCGCAAGCGCAGGCCGCGGCGCCCGCCCAGCCACAGGCCGCGCGCAGGCAGGATCGCCAGGATCGTCAGGCTGCGCCGCAACACGCGCCGGGTCCGAACGCGCTGCAGCCGCCTGGACCTCAAGCCACCAATGGCCAGCAGGCCTTTGCGAGCGAGGCGCGCGAGCCCCGTGCGCGACCGCAGCCGCCCGCGCCCAAGCCCCGCGCTCCGAAGGCCGATCCTTTCGAACGTCCCGGCGACAACCGCGGCAACCGTCTGAACCAGAACGACGTCCGCCGCAAGATCGCGCCCAGTGAGGATCTGCAGCCTTCGTTCGATCCGGTCGCGTCGATGTTCGGCCTGGACGGTCGCAAGATCCGCCACTGGCACAACAAGACCGACGTGGAGTTGGACCGCATCAACGGCAACCGCAACAAGGGCCCAGATCCGAACGTGATGGTCATGCCGGCGTTCGACGAACTGCGCCAGGAACGCCAGCACATCAGCCTGCTGTTCTCGGGCACGCACGACGAGGATCACCTGGACGACAGCGTGGCCCTGCGGTTCGCGTTGTCGCACTTCCGGCGCGGCGACGATGGCCAGGTGGCGCAGCGCGATCTGCCCCAGGCTCCGCTCGGCGCTCGGCGTGGGCGCAGGCGTCGGCGCTAGAACTCAGGTCGAAAGCCGGGCGATGGTTGCCTGGAACTCCGGGAATGAGCTGGCCACGGCGTGCATGCCCAGCACCAGCGTCGGCTGGCTGCCACACAGACCGGCCACCGCCATGGCCATCGCCATGCGGTGATCTTGCCCCGCGTCGAGCGCTTCAGTAGGCCTATTCCAGGCTTGCGCGCTGCCTCGGCCGTGCACGATCAGCGTGTCGCCCTCGATCTGCCAGACCACGCCCAGCAGCCCGAGCATACGCGCCGTAGCCGCCAGCCGATCGCTTTCCTTCACCCGCAATTCCGCCAGGCCGTGCAGCCGGCTGATGCCAGTCGCCGCCGCCGCCGCCAGGGCCAGCAACGGAATCTCGTCCACGCACGCCGGCACTGCTTGCGCCGGCAGATCGAGGGCTTGCAGAACCGAGCTGCGCGCCTCCACGGTGGCGATCGGCTCTCCGCAGGAGTCGGTCTCGTCGTGCAGCGAGAGTTGCCCGCCCATCGCCGCGAGCGCGTGCAACCACCCGAGTCGCAAAGAATTCACGCAAACGCCTTGAACGCGCACGGCCGCGTCGGGATGCAGCAGCGCCGCCACCAGCAGGAACGCCGCGCTCGATGGATCACCAGGAATGCTCAGGTCTTGCAGCGGCGGCAGCGGGCATGCCTGTGGACCGCGGCCTTGGATGCGCACCGCCAGGCCTGTGCGTTCGATCGCCACGCCGGCATAGCTCAGTAGCCGCTCGGTGTGATCGCGCGACGCCAGTGGTTCGCGCACGATCGTCTGGCCGTCGGCGCACAACCCCGCGAGCAGCAAGGCCGTCTTGACCTGCGCGCTCGCCACCGGCAAGTCGTGACTCGCGCCGTGCAGCCGCGTGCCTGCGATGGAAAGCGGAGCTGTTCCGAGCGGTTGTAACGCCAGGTGGGCGCCCATCGCCGTCAGGGGTTGGACCACCCGGCGCATCGGCCGGCGCACCAGGGACGCGTCGCCGGTCAGCACCGCGCGCAGCCCCGGCATCCCGGCGAGCATCCCGGCAAGAAGTCGCAGTGTCGTCCCGGAGTTGCCACAATCCACGGCCTCGCGCGGACTGAGCCAGCGCGCTGGCGGCAGGCCTTGCACTTGTGCCGTACTCCCCTGCAGTTCGATCGCAACGCCGAAGGCTCGCAGCGCCGCCGCGGTCGCGCCCACGTCCTGGCCAGTCCCCAGTCCTTCGATGCGCGTCGACCCCTGCGCCCAGGCCGAAAGCAGCAGTGCGCGATGCGAGATCGACTTGTCGCCGGGCACGCGCACGGAGCCACGCAGCCTGGCAACTGGCTGGAACATCATGGGATTGTGAGAGTGCGAGTCGCGGGTGTCCATAAGCCGGGTTCTGTTCCGCCGTCCCGTCGCCAGGGCGGCAGTGGTGACCATTCGTCTGGGTCCGCCATTGCTGACGGCCTCGAGCGGTCTACCCGCAGGCTCGGACGGGCCGCCCTCCAACCGCCTGAATCCTTACGGAAACATGCGGTGTTCGCCTGCGATATGGCCTTGCTCCGAGTGGGGTTTGCCGAGAGCGACGTCTCCGCCGCAATCCGTGCGCTCTTACCGCACGCTTTCACCGTTACGTCGCGGAACCTTTGCAGATTCAGGGACGCGGGTTGCTTTCTGTGGCACTGTTCCCTGAGGTTGCCCTCGCCGGTAGTTGACCGGCACCCTTGCCCTATGGAGCCCGGACTTTCCTCCGACGATCACCGAGCGATCGCCCGCGGCCACCTGTCCACCCGCGACTCGCGACCGCAACGTAGCACGCATGGGCCTGCGAGGCACGCCCGCCCCGGGCAATACACGGCCGCTCCAGCTACTGCGAGCAGGCCTCGAGCTGGGCATAACAATAGTTCGTGATGCAACTGTTGCACTGGGCGTTGGCTCCGCCGTCGCACCAGGCGCTGCACTTCTGATCCCGGCAGTCGATGAAAGCGTTGACGTCGGCCTGCGCCTTGGCCGTGCCTTGCGCCGTGCAGTTCTTCGCGCACGCCACGTTGCCGCTGCAGCCGGCCTGGCATTCGGCGATCTGCTTGCACGAAGTCAGCGACCCGCCCGAACTGCCGCCGAGGCACTTGGTGTACGCCGAACTGCATGAGCCTTGGGCACACTGCGCCTGAGCGTCGCCACTCAACCCCGTGCAATTGTTGTCGACGCACGTCATCAGCCCGTAGAAGTCGAGCGCCGCCTGCTTGCTGGCCGCCGCGTTGCAGCCGCTCGTGCACGTCGCACTGTTCGAACAGCCGCCCAGGCAATCGTTCAGTTCAGCGCAGGTGCCGGTGCCCGAACCGACGCAGGCGGCTTGCTCGTTGGCGCAGTACTGGAAGATACAGAACAGGGTCTCATTGACTTTACCCTGGTCCGCCAAGGCTTTGCACGTGGCCTTGATGCAGTTCTTGTACGTGGCGAAGCCCGTCTGGGCGCCGGGCGTGCCTTGCGCCAGGCATTGGCCGGGGCAGGCGGCGTCGCCTTCGGGGCAGTTGCCGGTGCACGCGCTGACCTGGGCGCAGGTCAAACTGCCCGAAGTGGCGTTGACGCATTGCCCACCCTGGCAGACCTGACCGTTGCCACATGCGGGGTTGCAGCCCTTGTCCAGGCAGGTGCCGTTGCTGCACACCTGGTTGCCGCCACACGCCGGGTTGCAGCCGACCGCGCCGCCACCGCACACGCCGAGCGCGCATGATTCTCCGGGCTTGCAGGCAACGGCAACGCCCCACGCCAAGCACTTGTCGCTGTTCAACTGGCAGGTGCGCACCGCCGCGACGTTGCCCAGGCATTCCACGAGGCCGAGCGCGGGGCACTGGTCCGAGCACTGGCCACTGTCGGGCGGGCCGACGTCGGGTACGATCGCGACGTCGGAAACGATCGCGACGTCTGGCTGTATGTC
>CAYHHL010000014.1:0-12533 GCA_964356325.1 uncultured Enterobacteriaceae bacterium
CGCGTAGGCGGACTTCGCAGATCAAGGCGCGGCTTCAGCCGCCGGCAATTTCTCAGGCTTGTCCAGCAGTTCCACCAGCGTCCCCGCCGTCGACTTCGGATGCGCGAACCGCACCGGATAGCCTTCCGCGCCCAGCTTCGGCCCCTCGCCCAGCATCTGGACGCCCGCCGCTTGCGCCTGGGCCGTGGTCGCCGCGAGATCGGTCGTCTCCAGGCAGACGTGGTGCACGCCGGGACCGCGCGTTTCCAGGAACTTGCTGATCTCCGAGGCTTCGTGCAGCGGCGCCAGCAGTTCGATCATCGTCTCGCCGCAGGGAAGAAACGCCACGCGCAGGCCGCGCTCCGGCAACTCGACGATCTGCTGCACGGTCAGGCCCATCGCGTCGCGCCAGATTGCCAGGCCTTCGTCCAGCGATCGCACGGCGATGCCCAAGTGGTTGATGCGGTTCGGTGCGGCCATGCGAAATCTCCAACGTCGACAACGCGAGGTGAATTGCCTTCCTGGCACGGCGCGCACACCTCGGTCAAGGCGGCGCGGATTCGCCCAAACGCCCCGGCGGCGCTATGCTCACCGCCTCCAGACCGGGATTCTCCTGCGCCATGATCGAATTCCGCCACATCTACAAGTCCTTCGGCCGCAAGCAGGTTCTGTGCGACGTCTCGCTCTCCTGCGAGAAGGGCCAGATCCTGTTCATCGTCGGCATCTCCGGCGCGGGCAAGTCCGTGCTCGTCAAGCACCTGGTGGGCTTGATGAAGCCCGATGGCGGCCAGGTGCTGCTCGACGGCGTGGACGTGACGAACTTCGGCGAAAAAGAGTTCTATCCCGTGCGGATGCGCTGCGCCATGGTGTTCCAGCACTCGACGCTGTTCGACTCCATGAGCCTGGTCGAGAACGTCATGCTGCCCCTGCGCAAGCACAAGGGCCTCGAAGGGCCGCCTTGTCGCGAGGCGGCGATGGGCTTCCTCAAGCGCGTGCAGATGGACCACATGGCCGAGAAATTTCCCTCGGACATCGGCGACGGCCTGCGCAAACGCGTGGCGATCGCGCGGGCGTTGACGTTGTCGCCCGATTTCGTGATCTTCGACGAGCCCACGACCGGTCTGGATCCGCTGGCGGCCGCCAATGTCGACCAGTTGATCCGCCAATTGTCGGACGAACAGGGCGTGACCTCCATCGTCGTGAGCCACGATCTGCGCTCGATCTTCACGGTGGCGGATCGCATCGCCATGATCTACCAGGGTAATATCCGACTGGACGGCACGCGCGAAGATTTTCGCGCCACCGACGATCCGGTCGTGCGCCAGTTCATCCACGGGCTGGCCGAAGGGCCCATGCAGTTGTAGTGGCCCCAGACCGGATGCCGCGGGCTTGCCGTGCCGCACGAGCGCTGCGACACTGCGCAGCTTCCTGTGCTTATCTCCAGTACTTGACAGTCAAGTTGAGGCGTCGCGGTGAAGGAAAAGTCGATCGAGGTCAAGGTCGGAGCGCTGGTGCTGGTCTGCACGGCGTTGCTCGTCGCGTTCATCTTCGTACTCGGCGACTTCGGCGGGGCGAGCGGCTATCCCGTGGCGGTGGACTATGAGACCGCCAGCGACATCAAGCCCGGCGCCCCGGTCAAGATCGCCGGCGTCACCTCTGGCAAGGTCAAGCGCATCGAGTACTGGGGCGGCAAGAAGGATCCCAAGAGCGGCAGGCGCGTGATCGTCCGCGTTCACCTGGACTTCGATCCGGAAAAGGGCCGGACGCTGCACGACGACGCGGCGTTCTACATTTCGACGCAGGGCATCCTCGGCGAGAAGTACATCGAAGTCGATCCAGGCACCTATGACCTGCCGGTGGTGCAACCCAGCGCCGTCAAGGTTGGCATCCCGCCGCTGCGCATGGAAATCCTCGGCCAGCAGCTGACCAAGGTTTCCGGCGCCGTGACGCGAATCCTCGAGAACAACGAGAAGATCGTCAACCAGTTGCTGGTCCACGCCGATGAGACGGTGCTCGAGACCAAGAAGACGATCCAGGACGCCGACAAGCTCATCCTCGACAACCGCGACGACATCCAGCGCACGGTCAAGAAGCTCGAAGCGGCGGCGGACAAGGCCGAACAGCTCGTGGCGGCGTTGCAGACCGGTGTGGGCGACGGCAAGCAGATCAAGCGCTCCCTGGGCAACGTCGAGAGCCTGACCGCCGAGGCCAAGGCCAAGACCGGGCCGCTGCTCGCCGACGCCAAGGCGACCACGCACAACCTGCGCTCGCTTTCCGAGAAGCTACGCGATCAGCCGACCGCCCAGGTGGTGCTCGGCGAGAAGGGCCAGGGCAAGATCCTGGCGGCGATCGACAAGGTGGACGGCGCGATCGGCAAGGCGGATGGCGCACTTGCAGATGTGAAGGAGTTGACGGCCAACGCGCGATCTGGGCGCGGCACGGTCGGCGGCCTGCTGATGGACAACGAGCTGTTCATGGACTTGAAGCTGTTGCTCAAGGACCTGAAACGGCATCCGTGGAAGTTCATCTGGCGCGAATGAAATTCATCTGGCGAGAGTAGCGCGCGGCTTTCGTGCGCGTGCGCGGTCACTTGCGCTGGATCTCGCGACCTCGGGGCAAATCGCCGAACCTGATCACGGCCAGCACGGCAAGGACCCGGGCGCAGGTGCACGATGGCACCGTGGAAGTGCGACAACCCTGCAAAAAGATCGGGCAGTGAGGCGGACCGTGCTTGACACTGCGCCTGAGTTGGAACATAACAACGGCCCGCTGTTCGGACCGCAAGGTTCACAGCATCCTCCCATCGGGAAAGGAGCCTTCGCAGAGACAATCAGGACTGGCGCAAGTCAACTGCCTGAAGTCACTGCAAGAGGATGATGCCCTGGAACGGCATCTTCCCTCCGCGAAGGCACGATGGGCGCCATTCCCTCGACGGATGGCGATCGCGCTGGTGGCAAATCCTCGGGCTGGTCCCGAACGATGCCACCTCCGCCAAGCAGGCTGGGCTCGTCCCCGCTCGCATGGCCAGTCGCGACGCCCGCCGAGTCGGCCCCCGCGTAGCGGAGTCGAGATCGAGTGTTCAGCTGTGTCCGCAAGGGCCCGGCCGTGCAGACGATCGCCCGCTGAAACGCCACGTGCGCGACAGTGCGCGACGGCGTGACAGTGCGCGATAGCGTGACGGTGCCCGACAGAGAGAAGTGCGCGAACGAGAGCCAAGCAAGTGTCCGCAAGCCGGACCGAATTCGGAGTGACTCGCATGCCGACGATCAACCAGCTGGTCCGCAACCGTCGCGACGCCAAGCACGTCAAGACCAAGGCGCCCGCGTTGCAGGCCTGCCCGCAGAAGCGCGGCGTTTGCACCCGCGTCTACACGACCACGCCCAAGAAGCCGAACTCCGCGCTCCGCAAGGTCGCCCGTGTGCGTCTGTCCAACGGCATGGAAGTGACCTCGTACATCCCCGGCGTCGGCCACAACCTCCAGGAGCACAGCATCGTGCTGATCCGCGGCGGTCGTGTGAAGGACCTGCCGGGCGTGCGCTACCACATCGTGCGCGGCACCCTGGACACCACCGGTGTGGCCAACCGCCGTCGCAGCCGCAGCAAGTATGGCGCCAAGCGGCCCAAGTAGTCCTGACCGAGAAGTCGCGCGAATCAGATCGAGATCTGAGGCCCCCAGGGGCCGCCAACCGGAGAGACGACCATGCCCCGCCGCCGCGAAGTACCGAAGCGCAACGTGCCGCGTGACCCGAAGTACGGTGACCAGATGGTTGCCAAGTTCGCCAACTGCCTCATGTATGACGGCAAGAAGTCGGTCGCCGAGGCGGTGTTCTACGCCGCGCTCGAGAAGGTCCAGAACCGTGGCAAGGATGACCCGGTCAAGATCTTCAAGCTCGCCCTGGACGCCATCCGCCCGGCCGTGGAAGTGAAGTCCCGCCGCGTCGGTGGTTCGAACTACCAGGTGCCGGTCGAGATTCGTCCCGAGCGCCGCACCGCGCTGTCGATCCGCTGGCTGATCATGGCCGCCCGAGCGCGCGGTGAGAAGTCGATGGAAGAGAAGCTCGCCAACGAGATTCTCGACGCCGCCCAGAACCGGGGCTCGGCGGTCAAGAAGCGCGAAGACGTGCACCGCATGGCCGAAGCCAACAAGGCGTTCGCCCATTACCGCTGGTAGCAGCGGGGTTTGAGTATCACTCGGCTTCGGGCTGAGTCTTCGGGAGAATCGTTCCTGCAATCCCGGCCTGCGCGCCTGAAAAGAGCAAGCAGCCAGGATTCTCTAGCAAGCCACGGCGAAGGCGGACTGCAAAGTCGCGCGGCGCCGACGCGAGAACATCATGCCTCGTACCGTATCACTCGATAAGTTCCGCAACATCGGAATCATGGCGCACATCGACGCCGGCAAGACGACCACCACGGAGCGCATCCTGTTTTACACGGGGCGCCTCTACAAGATCGGCGAAGTGCACGACGGCGCTGCCACCATGGACTTCATGGAGCAGGAGCAGGAGCGCGGCATCACGATCACTTCCGCGGCCACGCAGTGCCAGTGGAAGGGCAAGACCATCAACATCATCGACACGCCCGGCCACGTCGACTTCACCATCGAAGTGGAGCGCTCGCTGCGCGTGCTCGACGGTGCGGTCGCGGTGTTCTGTGCCGTCGGCGGCGTCGAGCCCCAGTCCGAGACCGTGTGGCGCCAGGCTGACCGGTACCACGTACCGCGCATCGCCTTCGTCAACAAGATGGACCGCACGGGCGCGAACTTCCAGCGCGTCGTCGGCCAGATCCGCGAACGCCTGGGCGCCAACCCGATTCCGATCTTCCTGCCGATTGGCGCCGAAGAGAAGTTCACCGGCATCATCGACCTGATCGACTTCAAGGCCTACGTATTCGACGACGAAAGCCAGGGCTCGAAGTGGGACGTGCTCGACGTGCCCGCCGACATGCTCGAAGAGGCCAAGACCGCGCGCCAGTACATGATGGAGCACATCGTCGAGAACGATCTCGATTGCATGGAACGCTACCTGAACGGCCAGGAAATCGGCGCCGACGAAATTCGCAGCCTCTTGCGCCAGGCCACCATCAAGATCACCTGCATCCCGGTCATCTGCGGCTCCGCCTTCAAGAACAAGGGCGTGCAGCAGCTCCTGGATTGCGTGGTCGAGTTCCTGCCCTCGCCGCAGGACATTCCGCCGGTCAAGGGCGTCGTTCCCGACGGCGAGAAGGGCGCCGGCACCGAGATCGAGCGCGCTGCCCAGGACGACGTGCCGTTCTGCGGCCTGGCGTACAAGCTCTGGACCGACCCGTTCATCGGCCACCTGACCTACGTGCGGATCTACTCCGGCACCATGGTCGTCGGCGACCAGGTCCTGAACGCGAACACCGGCAAGAAGGAGCGCATCGGCCGCATCATGAAGATGCACGCCAACAAGCGCGAAGACATCAAGGAAGCCTACGCGGGTGACATCGTCGCCGTCGCCGGTCTGCGCGATACCATCACCGGTCACACGCTGTGCGACAACAAGCAGCCGATCGCGCTGGAACTCATGAAGTTCCCCGATCCGGTCATCAGCGTGTCGATCGAGCCGGACAACAAGGCCGAAGAAGAGAAGATGAGCATGGGGTTGAGCAAGCTTGCTCGCGAAGATCCCAGCTTCAAGTTCTTCAGCAACGAAGAGACGGGCCAGACGCTCATCGCCGGTATGGGTGAATTGCACCTGGAGATCATCGTCGACCGTCTGAAGCGCGAGTTCAAGGTCAGCGCCAAAGTGGGTCGCCCACAGGTCGCCTACCGCGAAACCATCACGCAAACGGCCGAGGTCGACTACAAGTACGCCAAGCAGACGGGCGGTCGCGGTCAGTATGGCCACGTCGCCATCCGCGTGTCGCCGCAAGAGCCGGGCAAGGGCTACGAGTTCGCCGACGAGATCAAGGGCGGCTTGATTCCGAAGGAGTACATCCCCGCGGTCGACAAGGGCGTCCAGGATGCCATGGCCAACGGCGTGCTCGCTGGTTATCCGATGGTCGACATCCGCGTCGCGCTGTACTACGGCTCGTACCACGAGGTCGACTCCAACGAAATGGCATTCCGCATCGCGGGTTCCATGGCGTTCAAGGAAGCCTGCTCCAAGGCCAAGCCCACGCTCCTCGAGCCGATCTTCCAGATGGAAGTGCTGGTTCCCGAGGACTACATGGGCGACATCATCGGCGACCTGAACAGCCGCCGTGGCCGCATCAACAACCTGGACGAACGGGCCGGTGTGCGCGTGATCCAGTGCGAAGTGCCGCTGGGCGAAACGTTCGGCTACGCGACTGACCTGCGCTCGCGCACCCAAGGTCGCGGTACCTACAGCATGCAGTTCTCGCACTACGCGCCGGCCCCGGCCGGTATCTTGGCCGAGATCATCAAGAAGGCATCGTAATCGCGGGGTTTGTAGTGCTGGCCGCTCAGGTCGGTACGAAAACGCTCGAGCAGCAGGATCCTCATTCCCGCGTCGGAGACTAGAATGGCCGGTCAGCGCATCCGCATCCGCCTCAAGGCGTACGATTTCAAGCTCCTCGACCAGTCGGTGAGCGAGATCATCCAGACCGTGCGCAACACGGGAGCCCGCATCGCGGGTCCGATTCCGTTGCCCACGCGGATCAACAGCTACACGGTGTTGCGTTCCCCGCACGTGGACAAGAAGAGCCGCGAGCAGTTCGAGGTCCGCACGCACAAGCGCCTGATCGACATCCTGGATCCGACTCAGCAGACGCTCGACGCGCTGATGCGGTTGGACCTGGCGGCCGGTGTCGCGGTCGAGATCAAGACCTGAGCCAGGCCACGGATCGCTCGACGCTTGCGAAGCCAGGGACCCCTAAGAGGCCAGCGCGGCAGCAACAAAATGTCACCCTCGGTGACCAGTAGAGATAGCCATGCCTAAGGTCAACATCGTCAACGTGCAAGCCCAGTCCGTGGGCGAGATCGAGCTTTCGGACGTCGTTTTCGGCGCCGAGATCAAGCCGTACCTCCATTGGGAGATCGTGCGCAACCAGCTCGCCAATCGCCGCGCCGGCACGCACTCCACCAAGACGCGCGCTGTTGTTCACGGCACGACCAAGAAGGCCCTGCGCCAGAAGGGCAGCGGCGGCGCGCGCCACGGTTCGAAGAAGGCGCCGATCTTCCGCGGCGGCGGTGTGGCCCACGGACCGCATCCTCGCGACTACAGCTACAAGGTGCCCAAGCAGGTCCGCCGCGCGGCGCTGTGCTCGGCCCTGTCGACCCGAGTGGCCGCCGGTCACATCGTGATCGTGGACAACTTCGGTCTCGCGACGCCCAAGACCAAGGAGGCCGCGGCCATCCTGGCTCGGCTGAACGCGAACAAGTCGCTGATCGTCACCGCGACGGAAGATTCGGGCCTGCACCTTTCGGTGCGGAACCTGAAGAGCGCCAAGTACATCCGCGCCGAAGGCGTGAACGTGTACGACGTGCTGAAGTACGACACGCTGGTCCTGACGGTGGACGCGGTCAAGGCGCTCGAGGAACGGCTGGGCTGAACCGGCGGCGAGACGCTGGTCGAAAGGCTAGCGACCGCACGAGGTTCAATCCACCAGCTAGCAGAGATACGAACGAGAGGTTCACGATGGGACTCCACCTGACGCAAATCCTGGTCAAGCCGTTGATCACCGAGAAGAACAACCTCGCGCGTGAAGAACGCAACGAGATGGTCTTCGAGGTCCACCGCGACGCCAACAAGCCCATGATCAAGACCGCCGTCGAGCAGCTGTTCGGCGTCAAGGTCGCGGATGTCCGCACGATCAAGAAGTTCGGCAAGCTGCGCAAGGTCGGCAAGTACAGCGGCTACCGCGCCGACACCAAGAAGGCCGTGGTCCGCTTGGCTGACGGCGAGAACATCGACTTCTTCCAGGGCGTCTAAGCCTTCTTCGACAGATCGAGCCTTTCGTAAGATCGGGAGAGAGACAATGGGCATCAAGCACTACCGGCCAGTATCCGCAGGGACGCGTCAGCTCGCGCTGGACGACTTCAAGGATCTCACGACCGACAAGCCGCACAAGCCGCTGCTGGTTCACCAGCACGAGACTGCGGGTCGCAACAGCTACGGTCGCATCACGGCCTACCAGCGTGGCGGCGGTCACAAGCGGCACTACCGCCTGATCGACTTCAAGCGCGACAAGGTGGCGGTGCCGGCGACGGTGGCGACGATCGAGTACGATCCGAACCGCTCGGCCCGCATCGCGCTGCTGCACTACGCGGACGGCGAGAAGCGCTACATCATCGCGCCGTTGACCGTGAAGGTCGGCGACGTGGTGATCTCGAGCAAGAACGCGGACATCAAGCCGGGCAACACCCTGCCGCTGAACGCGATTCCGGTCGGTACGATGGTGCACGCGGTCGAGTTGCAGCCCGGCAAGGGCGCCCAGCTCTGCCGTTCGGCGGGAACGTCTGCGCAGTTGATGGCGAAGGAAGGCAAGCACGCCCTCTTGCGTCTGCCCTCGGGCGAACTGCGCAAGGTGACTCAGGATTGCCGTGCGACGATCGGTCAGACCGGCAACGTCGACCACGACAAGCAGAACCTCGGCAAGGCGGGTCGCTCGCGCTGGCTCGGCATTCGGCCGAACGTCCGCGGCGTGGCGATGAACCCGGTCGATCACCCCTTGGGCGGTGGCGAAGGTCGTACTTCCGGTGGTCGTCACCCGACGTCGCCGTGGGGCAAGAAGACCAAGGGTCCGAAGACGCGCAAGAACAAGCGCACGGATCGCCTGATTGTTTCGCGTCGCCCGAAAGGCCCGCGCTAGGTCAGGTCGCTAGAGCAGGGCTAGCGCCGTCGGGGCCGCCTCGAACTGAACGTGAAGAGACAGAACGAACTGAAGAGACTGGCGGAACTGCTGAAGCGGTTCCAACCGAGAGCAGGGAGACACCATGGCGCGTTCCATCAAGAAGGGCCCGTTCGTCGACGGCCACCTCAAAGGCAAGGTGGAGGAAGCGAACCGGTCCAACAACAAGCGCCCGATCAAGACCTGGTCGCGCCGCTCGACCGTGTTCCCTGACTTCGTCGGTTTGAACTTCATGGTTCACAACGGCAAGAAGTTCGTGCCGGTGTTCGTCACCGAGAACATGGTCGGGCACAAGCTCGGTGAGTTCTCGCCGACCCGCACCTTCTTCGGCCACTCGGCCGACAAGAAGGCCAAGAAGAAGTAGGGCAACGCCAGGGTTTGCGCTTCCGCCAGACCCGAACCTGTCCCTGATATCGGCGTAACAGGCGCCACCGGATCGACCTCGGCGTGAAGCGCGCCGGCCCGACCCGCAGATCTCTGGAGCGAGCCATGGAAACGACGACGCACACGGTCCATTTGCGCAACCTGTCCATCGCCCCCCGCAAGGTGCGCGTGGTGGTCGACCAGATCCGCAACAAGCCGGTGGCCGAAGCGCTGAACATGCTTCTGTTCATTACGAAGCTGGGCGCTGAACCGGTGCGCAAGCTGCTGGACAGCGCGGTGGCCAACGCGCGCAACAACCACGGCATGGACGTGGATGCGCTGTACGTGAAGTCCGTGTACGTCGACCAGGCGCGCATGCTCAAGCGGTTCACGCCGCGAGCCATGGGCCGGGCCACGAAGATCCTGAAGAAGTCCAGCCACGTGACGCTGGAACTAGGCGTCCGCTGAGGAAGAAGTAAGGGCGTCAGAGAACGCCACCGTGTCTGCAGAGGCGCGGGTTTCCGGAGGTCAGTGTGGGACAGAAGAGCCATCCGAACGGTCTGCGCCTTGGCGTGATTCGCACCTGGAACTCGAAGTGGTTCGAGGAGAAGAACTATGCCAAGTGGCTGCACGAGGATCTGCAGATCCGCAAGCTCATCAAGACCAAGATGATGCATGCCGGCATCTCGCGCATCGACATCGAGCGGCGCGCTCGGCAGGTCCGCGTCGGCGTGCACACGGCGCGTCCCGGCATCCTGATCGGGCCCAAGGGCAAGGAAGCCGACAAGCTGAAGGCGATGCTCGCCAAGATCGCCGGCGGTGAAATCGTCCTGTCGATCCATGAGATCCGCCGGGCCGAGACCGACGCCCAGCTCGTGGCCGAAAGCATCGCGACCCAGCTCGAGCGCCGCGTGGCGTTCCGGCGTGCGATGCGCAAGGCCATGCAAGCTGCGCAGAAGTTCGGCATCAAGGGCATTCGCGTTGCCTGCTCCGGTCGCCTCGGCGGCGCGGAGATGGGTCGCTACGAGTGGTATCGCGAGGGCCGGGTTCCGCTGCACACGCTGCGTGCGGACATCCAGTACGGCGAGGCTCTGGCCAAGACCACGTACGGTATCATCGGCGTCAAGACGTGGATCTACCACGGTGACATTTTGCCGGAGCGCAATGTTGCCAGGGCCTGATCGCAGGGTCGCCAGGGCATGATCGATGCCTGATCCTTTCTAGGATCGGGATCCCAGACGGACAGCGCCAACCGCTGATCCTACAGACGCCGGACGCCGCGAGACGGCGAAACCGAGAAGAGGGGTACAGCCATGTTGGCTCCCAAGAGAGTGCGCTGGCGCAAAGTCATGAAGGGAAATCTTCGCGGTCACGCTCAGCGTGGCAGTGAAGTCTCTTATGGTGACTTCGGCCTGATGGCGACCGAGTGCGGATACATGACCAGCCGCCAGATCGAAGCGGCTCGTATCGCCATGACTCGTAAGGTCAAGCGCGGTGCGAAGGTGTGGATCCGGGTATTTCCGCAAAAGCCGATCACGAAGAAGCCGGCCGAAACCCGCATGGGCAAGGGCAAGGGGCCACCGGACCATTGGGTCGCGGTCGTGATCCCGGGACTTATGCTTTACGAAATCCAGTCCGACGACCCGGTGCTGGTCAAGGAAGCGCTTACGTTGGCCAGCCACAAGCTGCCCTTCAAAACGCGTATTGTAGAACGCGGCGAAATCGCATAGACAGCGCGCCCCCTGCGGCGAGCCGCCACTGCATCCGCTACGGCGGTCAGTCGGCCACCGCGGAACGAACGGGCACGAGACACGGCGAGAACGGGGACACCATGAAGCGCGTACTCTTGAAGGAATTGACGGCCGTCGAACTGCGGCGCAAGGAAAGCCAGCTGCGGGACGATGTGTTCCGTCTGCGTTTCCAGCACCACACCGGCCAGTTGCAGAGCCCGATCAAGCTGCGTACCGCTCGTCGGGAACTCGGCCAGGTGCTCACTCGCATGCGTGAGCTCGAACTGGGCATCAACGACGCGACGACCGTGAGCGAACAAGGCTGAGTCGATCGCGCGCAGTCCGAGGACTAGCGCAGGACAGCAAGGAGACCTGGAGCCATGGTGAACGACATTGTAGAAAGCGGCGAGACTGCGCCGGCCGCCGAAATCGAGCTCGCAACCACTGAGGGTGGCGAGGCCCAAGACCGTCACCGTCGTACTGCGACCGGCGTGGTCGTGTCGACGAAGATGGACAAGACTGCTGTCATTTCGGTGACCCGCATCTTCCTGCACCCGAAGTACCGCAAGTACGTTCGCCGGCGCAAGAAGTACATGGCGCACGACGAGCACGGCCAGTGCGCGGTGGGCGACCAGGTGGTGATCGAAGAGTGCCGCCCGATGTCCAAGCACAAGCGCTGGCGCTTCAAGACGACGCTGCGCAAGAAGCTGGGCTAGTTCGAACCGGCCGGATCCTCGACGGATCTGGCGGTACGGACTGACTGGCTCGACCTGACCTGCCCGACTTTAGGAGACGACGATGATCCAGACCGAAAGCTACCTCACGGTGGCCGACAACTCGGGCGCCAAGCAGCTGCGTTGCATCAAGGTGCTCGGTGGCTCCAAGCGCAAGTACGCTTCGCTCGGCGATATCATCGTCTGCTCGGTGCGGGAAGCGCTGCCGAAGTCCAAGGTGAAGAAGGGCGACGTGGTCAAGGCCGTGATCGTTCGCACCACCAAGGAAGTCGGCCGTGAAGACGGTTCGTACATCAAGTTCGATGGCAACGCCGCCGTGGTCATCAACAACCAGAAGGAGCCGGTGGGCACGCGCATCTTCGGGCCGGTCGCGCGCGAACTGCGTGCCAAGCGGTTCATGAAGATCGTGTCGCTGGCGCCCGAGGTTCTGTAGAGCCCAATGCTCCCCGGCAGGGCTTCGCGCTCTGCAGCAGGCTGACGCGAGACCCGGGGAACTCCGGCGAGCGCGACACAGCCGAATCCGTACGAGAGGTAGAAAGGTCATGCGCAAGATTCGCAAAGGCGACACGGTAGCGGTCATCGCTGGCAAAGAACTCGGCAAGACCGGCAAGGTCCTGCGAGTGGTCGAGGAAGGAGCGCGCGTGGTGGTCGAAAAGACCAACATGGTCAAGCGCCACACCAAGGCCAAGCGAGCCGGTCAGCCGGCCGGCATCATCGAGAAGGAAGCCCCGATCGCCATCAGCAATGTGGCGTTGGTCAGCCCGACGACCGGCAAGCCCGTGCGCGTCGGCTTCAAGACCATCGAAGGGCCGGACGGGACGGAGCGCAAGGTCCGCGTCGTGCACAAGACCGGAGAAGTGATCGATCAGCTCTAGGAGCGACCAGCTGTAAGTCG
>CAYHHL010000014.1:12633-55977 GCA_964356325.1 uncultured Enterobacteriaceae bacterium
CGCGCCCGCAAGTCGATCGCGAACTTCAAGCTGCGTGAGAACATGCCGATCGGCGTGAAGGTCACCCTGCGGCGCGAGCGGATGTTCGAGTTCCTGGACCGCCTGATGAACATCGCCCTGCCGCGCGTTCGCGACTTTCGTGGCGTGAGCCCGAAGGGTTTCGACGGCCGGGGCAACTTCACCATGGGCCTCAAGGAACAGATCATCTTCCCTGAGATCAACTACGACCAGGTCGACAAGGTTCGCGGCATGAACATCACGATGGTCACGACCGCGAAGAACGACGCCGAGAGCAAGGCCCTGCTTGCGCACTTCGGGATGCCGTTCCGGAAGTGACGTCGGGCGGCGCAACTGGCGCCGGAACCCCGCGATCATCCTGAGACGCCGCGACGAAGAGTCTCTGAAGTAACGCGAGAACCGCCGAGAGAGTGACACCATGGCCAAGACCAGCAAGATCGTGCAGTCCAACCGGACGCCCAAGTTCGAAGTGCGTGCCCGCAGCCGTTGCAAGGTGTGCGGACGTCCTCGCGGCTACATGCGCAAGTTCGCGCTTTGTCGCATCTGCTTCCGGATGCTCGCCCACCGCGGCGAACTTCCGGGCGTGACCAAGGCGTCCTGGTAGATCCCTGCCACAGGACGGCGCAATCGATTCGTTCGCTGCGCATTCATCAGAGACGCCTTCATCAGAGACGCCTTCCTTAGAGACGAGGACCAGATGGCCACGACCGACCCGATCGCAGATTTCCTCACCCGCGTGCGCAACGCCATCATGGCTCGCCACGCCGACGTGCGGGTGCCCGCTTCCAACATGATCCGCAACCTTGCGCGCATCCTGCAGGAAGAAGGCTACGTCACGAGCGTTGCCGAGGAGACCGAAACGGCCCAAGGCGCGCTGGTGCTGCAGTTGCGCTACACCGCCGACAAGTCCAACGTGATCACGGGCATCCGTCGCATGTCGCGTCCCGGCCAGCGCCGCTACGTCGACGTCACGAGCATCCCGCGCGTGAAGAACGGCATGGGCATCGCGATCTTGTCGACCTCGGGCGGCGTGATGACGGGCAACAAGGCGCGCCAGGCCAATGTCGGCGGCGAATTGCTTTGCACCGTGTGGTAGTTGTGTCCTGACGGTTGAGGTGGGGCTCGACGGACCGGCATGAACCGGCCTCTGACCTCCGCCTGGAACGCGAACGGCGACGTGCCTGGGCCAAGGATAGTCGGGCCCCGTGAAAGTGGCTGCAGAAGACGCGGCCGCGAACGAAGTGTGGAGTAGACCATGGCAACGGAACAGAAGACGATCATCCTGTCGCGCGTCGGCAAGGCTCCGATCCCGGTGCCCCAGAAGGTCACCATCTCGGTCGCCGGCGACGACGTCACGGTCAAGGGCCCACTGGGCTCGCTGCACCGCACGTTCAAAGGCGTGACGTTCGAGCAGGGCGATGGCCAGGTCGTCGTCCATCCGACCGAGAACAACCGTACCGGCAAGGCGATGCACGGTCTCGGCCGCAACCTGCTGCGCAACATGGTCCAGGGCGTGTCCCAGGGCTACAAGCGCGAGCTGGACGTGGTCGGCGTCGGTTTCCGCGTCGAGGCGATTGGCCAGGCGTTGAAGTTCAGCATCGGCTTTTCGCACCCGGTGATGTTCGCACTGCCGGTTGAAGTGACCTGCAAGATCGAGAAGCAGACCCACCTCGAGCTCACCTCGGTGGACAAGGAACTGCTTGGCCAGACCGCGGCGACGATCCGTGGCCTGCGTCCGCCGGAGCCCTACAAGGGCAAGGGTATCAAGTACACCGACGAGGTCGTGCGCATGAAGGCCGGCAAGTCGGGCGGTAAGGGCGGCAAGAAGAAGTAGACCCGGGTCTGGCAGCAGCCCCGCGGTTCTGGATGCGAGAAAGGCGTGAGAGTCGGGCCTGATCCACGAGTTGCGTGGCAGGCGGTCCGACACGGAGTAGCGGTCCAAGGCGTGCCCACCAGGTGCGTCGTGCCACAAGGCCAGGCCGTTCCGGTAGAAAACGCGACAGAAGGATTGAGTCGAGAGAGACATGAACAAGCGTCCCACGACCTACAAGAACGCACGCGAGCACCGCAAGGTCCGCCTGCGCTTCACCATCAAAGGCACAGCAGAACGCCCGCGCATGAGCGTGTTCCGTTCGGCGCGCCACATCTACATCCAGATCATCGACGACGAGTCCGGCAAGACGCTGGCCGCCGCGTCGACGCTCGAGACCGCGCAGCGCACGTTCGAAGGCAACAAGAGCGACGCGGCCGTGGCCGTGGGCCGCTTGGCCGCAGAGCGCGCGGTGGCAGCTGGCGTCACCAAACTGGTGTTCGATCGCAATGGCTTCCGCTACACCGGTCGTATCGCGGCCGTGTCGCAGGTGGCGCACGAGATGGGTCTTCTGAGCAAGGTTGGCTACAACGCCAACGCCGTCTCCGAGACCAGCAGCACGGGCGAGCAGGAGTAATTCATGGCAGCAGAACACCAGCGTCAGGGACAGGGTCAAGGCCAGGGCAACCGTGACAATCGCGGCCCGCGCCGTGATCGCCCGCAAGAGCAGGACAGCGAGTTCAGCAGCGCCACGATCGCCATCAACCGTACGGCCAAGGTCGTGAAGGGCGGCCGGCGCTTCTCGTTCTCGGCGCTCATCGTGGTCGGCGACGGCAAGGGCCAGGTCGGCGTCGGCATGGGCAAGGCCGCCGAGGTCCCCGAAGCCATTCGCAAGGGCACCGAGCAGGCGCGCAAGAACCTGTTCAAGGTTCCGCTCGTCAAGGGCACGCTGCCTCACGACGCCATGGGCCATTACGGCGCGGGCGAAGTGCTGATCAAGCCAGCCGCAAAGGGTACTGGCGTCATCGCCGGCGGCCCGGTGCGCGCCTTGCTCGAGCAGGCCGGCGTGCGCGACGTGGTGACCAAGTGCATCGGCAGCAACAATCCGCACAACGTGGTGCGTGCTACCCTGGACGCGCTCCGCCAACTGCGGACCATCGACCAGATTTGCAGCCGACGCGGCAAGACGGTCGAAGAACTCCGCGGCTAAGCTCGCGGGGTTCCCCCTAGCCTTGCACTCATGGATGCGCAGGCCTATACTGCGCCGCCTCGCGGGTCCGCCCGAGGCCTGCCCTGATTCGCCTGAGACCGGCTGTAGTCGGTGCAAGCGAAGCTGGCCAGCCGCCGGTGGACACGACCCGCGAGCCGCACTGGCCGCGCGATTGACTGCCCGAACGTTGCGACGCTCGGGCCGCCCGAATCACCTGCAACGGTGCCGGGTTCGAAGGAGACGGAAGATGAACGAGCTGAGCAACCTGAAGCCGCCGCGTGGAGCGGTCAAGACCCGCAAGCGCCTCGGCCGCGGCGTCGGTTCTGGCCTGGGCAAGACCTCTGGTCACGGCCACAAGGGTCAGGAGCAGCGCAAGAGCAAGGACGTCGGTCCTGCCTTCGAAGGCGGCCAGATGCCCATGCAGCGGCGCCTGCCCAAGATCGGTTTCACCAACATCTTCGCGAAGAAACTCGCGACGGTGAATGTCAGCGACCTGGTGATCTTCCAGCCGGGTGCGCGCGTCGACGAGATCGCGCTGCGCGTGGTCGGTCTGGTCAAGGGTCGCTGGGACGGCATCAAGATCCTGGGTGACGGCGACCTCGCCGTGGCCTTGACCGTGGTGGCGGACAAGTTCACTCGGACCGCGCAGGAAAAGATCCTGGCGGCCGGTGGTACCGCCGAGGTTCCTTCGCGCGAGAACGCATAAAGTAGCAGCCCGGCACGGGTTTTGGAGTACAGGGTGGCGAACGCGCTGCAGAACATCGCCAAGGTACCGGAACTCAAGAACCGGATCTTGTTTTCGTTGATGATGCTGGCCATCTACCGCATCGGCGTGTTCGTCACCGTTCCCGGGGTCGATCGCCAGGTGATGGCCGATTACATGAACAGCTCCGGCGCAGGCGCGGGCCTTCTCGGTCTGCTCAACCTGTTTTCCGGCGGCGCGTTACAGAACATCTCGATCTTCGCGCTCGGCATCATGCCGTACATCTCCGCCAGCATCATCTTGCAGTTGCTCACCGTGGTCGTCCCGGCCGTCGAGCGATTGAACAAGGAGGGCGAGGCCGGACGCCGCAAGATCAATCAGTACACGCGCTACGGCACGGTCATCTTGTCTTTCGTGCAAGGCATGGCGATGGCCATCTGGCTCGAGAGCCTGAACGCCCAGAGCGCGGGCGGCGGATCGGCCACCGTGGTCGCGAGCGGCTGGGGCTTCCGCCTCATGTGCGTGCTCGCGCTGACGACCGGCACCGTGTTCATCATGTGGCTGGGCGAGCGCATCACCGAAAACGGCATCGGCAATGGTATTTCTCTCGTCATCTACGCGGGTATCGTCGCCAGCCTGCCGCACGCGTTGAGCCAGACGTACGAGCTGGTCAAGAACGGCCAGATCTCGGTGCCGGCTTTGCTCTTCATCGGCGTCGCCGTGGTCGCGGTCATCGCGGGCATCGTCTACTTCGAAAGCGCTCAACGCCGCATCCCGGTCCAGTACGCCAAGCGCGTGGTCGGCCGCCAGATGGTCGAGGGCCAGTCGAGCTTCCTGCCGCTCAAGGTCAACAGCGCCGGCGTCATCCCGCCCATCTTCGCGAGTTCCATCCTGATGTTCCCGGCGACGCTGGCCAACCTGTTGCCGGACACGGCGATCCTGCAAAGCGTCGTGTCCAACCTGGTGCCGGGTCACATCCTGTACAATGCCATGTACGTCGCGCTCATCGTGTTCTTCTGCTACTTCTACACCGCCGTGACGTTCAATCCGGTGGACGTGGCCGACAACCTCAAGAAGGGCGGCGGCTTCGTTCCCGGCGTGCGCGCTGGCAAGAAGACCGCCGAGTACATCGACAAGGTCCTGTCACGCATCACCTTTGGCGGTGCGGTCTACATCAGTGCGATTTGCGTGCTGCCCGCGTTCCTGCAGGTGAGCTTCAACGTGCCGTTCTTCTTCGGAGGCACGTCATTGCTCATCGTGGTCGGCGTAGCCATGGACACGGCGCGACAGGTCGAAAGTCACCTGATCACGCGTTCGTACGAAGGCTTTGCCGGCGCTCGCGGTCCGCGTGTGCGTGGTCGACGGGCGAGCAATGAGTACTAGCAGCGTGACGAGTCGTGAAGCCAATCGAATCATCCTGCTCGGCGCCCCAGGTGCCGGCAAGGGGACCGTCGCGAAAGCGCTGGTCGATCGACTGGGTGTGACGCACTTGTCTACGGGCGACATGCTCCGCGGCGCCGTGGCCGAGGGAACCGACGTGGGCATGCTGGCTCGAGGCTTCATGTCCCAGGGTTCACTGGTGCCCGACGATGTGATGGTGAAGCTGATCGGCGAGCGCGTGAAAAAAGCGGATTGCCAACTGCCGGACGGGACCTCGCGGTTCTTGCTGGATGGTTTCCCGCGCACGTTGCCGCAAGCCGACGCCTTGGACTCCGCAGGGTTGTCCCCGGACCTGGTGATTTATCTGAAAGCGGACGACGAGGTGATCGTGCATCGCCTGGCCGGACGGCGGACCTGCCCCAAGTGTGGCAATCCGCACCATGTGGAGTTCGCGCCACCCAAGGTGGCAGACCAGTGCGATCGCTGCGGCACGACGCTGGTCCACCGTACCGACGATCATGAGGAACCGATCCGTCGGCGCCTCGAAGTCTTCCACGACCAGACCGGGCCGCTCGTGAAGCGGTATGCCGCGGAACTCGTGACGATCGATGGCAACCAGAAGCCTGACAGGGTGCTGCGCGATGTCGTGGCGGCGTTGAGCGACTGGTCGGCGATCGGCAGATCTAGTGCGACCCCTCCGGGGGCGTGAGGACGCCAAGGTCTCATGGCGCCTGCGGATTCGCACGCCGGTACGGACAGGGACGAAACGGTTGCGGTGCTGGCGCCTGCTGAACGCGGGCCCAACGGGGAGCGTGGATGTCGAGGGACGACGCCATCGAAGTAGAAGGAACGGTCCTCGAACCGCTGCCGAACGCTATGTTTCGCGTGCAGCTCGAGAACGGTCACAAGGTGTTGGCACACGTTTCGGGGAAGATGCGCATGCACTTCATCCGGATCTTGCCTGGTGACAAGGTCAAGGTGGCGTTGAGCCCCTACGATCTCACGCGCGGTCGGATTACCTATCGCGCAAAGTAGAGAATGGGTGTATGCTGCGCGCCCCGCGCTGGCCGGGGCAGCCTCCCAGGAGGCAGAAAGTGCAGCGAGTCGAGGAGTTGAGCGCCGGTTCCAAGGTTGGAGCGCCGGCGGCCGGGGCTGAAAAGTCCCGGATTGAGACTGGGTTGCGGGGCCTCGCAAGAGCGGGACTGAGCAGCTTCGGAACGAAACTCAGCGAACTACAGATTTCGGAGTGAAGCGATGAAGGTCCGTGCGTCGGTCAAACCCATCTGCGAGCAGTGCAGCGTCGTCAAGCGCCGCGGTGTCGTGCGCGTGATCTGCACGAACCCCAAGCACAAGCAGCGCCAGGGCTGAGCCCGGCGGGACTGAGGAACTGACGCGAGAGCGCAGGCTTCCTCCTAAGGAGAACGACCATGGCTCGTATCGCAGGCGTGGATCTCCCGCGCGGAAAGCGGATCGAGATTGCGCTCCGTTCGATCTACGGCATTGGCCCGAAGGTCGCATTGGACGTATGCAACAAGGCGGGTATCCCGCTAGGCCGTCGCAGCGACGACCTCACGGAGACGGACATCGTCCGCATCCGTGACGTGCTGGAAAACCAGTACAAGGTCGAAGGCGATTTGCGTCGCCAGGTTGCGATGGACATCAAGCGTTTGATGGACCTCGGTTGCTACCGGGGCCTGCGCCACCGCAAGGGCCTTCCGGTCCGCGGCCAGCGCACGCACACGAACGCGCGTACCCGTAAGGGCCCGCGTCGTACGGCGATCAAGAAGAAGTAGACCCGTTTGGCGCCCACGCTGCCTGGTTCTCCGCAAGGGGGACGGGTGGCAGACGGCGGCGACGGCGATCTGGGACTGGCCCGCATGGGCATCCGAAGTCTCGAAGGGCTGAGAAATCCAGGGCAAGTACGCTTCTGGGTCGCTTGCACGCTCTCCGAGTACAGTAGCCTCCCGGCACGCAGACTGCCTGGAAAGGACCGACGACATGGCCACCGCACCCGCCGCCAAGGCTGCCGCCGGACGCGCGAAGAAGCGTGTCAAGAAGAATATCCAGTCGGGCGTCGTGCACATCAGCTCGACGTTCAACAACACGATCGTCACGATCACCGACGTCAGCGGCAACGTGGTCGCCTGGTCGAGCTGTGGCCGTCGTGGCTTCAAAGGCTCGCGCAAGTCGACCCCGTTCGCGGCGCAAATGGCGGCCGAGGATGCGGTCAAGCGCGCTCAGGAACACGGCGTCAAGACGGTGTCGGTGCTGGTCAAAGGCCCGGGCACGGGTCGTGAAGCGGCCTTGCGCGCGCTGGCCAACGCCGGTCTGCGGGTGACGACGATTCGCGACGTGACGCCGATTCCGCACAACGGATGCCGTCCGCCCAAGCGTCGCCGCGTCTAGCTTCGGCTGACCGGGTCGGGCTCAGGCTCGACTGGACTCTGGGTTCGCAAAGGACAGCGAAAACGATGGCGCGGTACGTTGCGCCTTTCCTGAAGTAGGGCCCGCATCGTTCGGCCCGCAAACTCTGATAGAGAGCGTGACACCATGGCTCGTTACATCGGTCCCGTTTGCCGTCTGTGCCGCCGCGAAGGGCTCAAGCTCTTCCTCAAGGGCGAGCGCTGCTACACGGAAAAGTGCTCCATCGATCGGCGCGCGTACATCCCCGGCCAGCACGGCCAGGCGCGTCACGGCAAGGTCTCGGAGTACGGTCGCCAGCTGCGCGAGAAGCAGAAGGTCAAGCGTATCTATGGGTTGCTCGAGAAGCAGTTCCGTGGCTACTACGAGCTGGCAGCGCGCAAGGGCGGCGTCACGGGTGAGAACCTGTTGTCGTACCTCGAGCGTCGCCTGGACAACGTGGTGTACCGCTTGGGTTTTGCCTCGAGCCGCGGCGAGGCCCGTATCATGGTCCGCCATCGCCACATCATGGTGAACGGCAAGTCGTGCGACATCCCTTCGCTGCTGGTCAAGCCGGGCGACACCCTGGAAGTTCACGAGAAGTCGCGCACCCAGGTTCGCATCACCGAGTCGCTCGAGGCTGTCGATCGCCGCGGTGTGCCGGCCTGGCTGTCGATGGACAAGAAGGCGCTGAAGGGCACCGTCTCGACCCTGCCGACGCGGGCCGACGTGACGATGCCGATCGAAGAGCGCCTGATCGTCGAGCTGTACTCGAAGTAAGTGTGGGCGAAGTGCCGCAGCCAGCGATGGTTGCGGCGCATCGGCCTGCTCTGGCAAGTCAAGATCTAGCGCTGGCCGTGTTTCGGTGACTGGCGCGCCCCGTTCGGACAGGAGGATACATGCAGCGGAACTGGAAGAACCTGATCCGGCCCAAGGCGCTCGAAGTCGGCGAACTGACCGACACGTATGGCAAGTTCACGGTCGAGCCGCTCGAGCGTGGCTACGGCCAGACGCTGGGCAACTCCTTGCGGCGCATCCTGCTTTCGAGCATCCGCGGCGCAGCGATCACTGGCGTGCGTATGGCTGCGCTCGGTCGCGTCGTGCGTGAAGAGGACGGCGGCAAGGGCAAGACCCAGCGCAAGATGGTCGAGCAGATGCAGTCGGCGCTGCACGAGTTCCAGGCGCTGCCGGACGTCGTCGAGGACGTGGCGGAAATCGTCCTGAACCTCAAGGAAGTCAACCTGCGCATGGAGACCGAGGGACCGGAGTACGTCCACCTCGTCGCCGAAGCGCCCGCTGGTGGTGCGCCGCTGCGTGTGACCGCCGGCATGCTGCAGGTGCCCGCCGGCATCACCGTGCTGAACACCGACCACGTGCTGATGACGATCGAGCCGGGTGGCCGCATCGAAATGGAGCTGACGGTCAAGGAAGGCATGGGCTACGTGCCGGCGACGCGCGAGACGGCCGAGGACGCCCCGGTCGACCTGCTGCCGATCGACGCGATCTACTCGCCGTGCCGCCGCGTCAACTTCCGGGTGACCAATGCCCGCGTCGAACAGCGCACGGACTATGACAAACTGACGCTCGAAGTCTGGACCAACGGCGCGATCGACCCGGAGACGGCGGTCAGCATCGCGGCGAAGATCATGCGCGAGCAACTGCGGGTGTTCATCGGCTTCGAAGAGGACGAGGAGGGCGAGGAGATCGGCACGTCCGATACCGTCGTCGCGACCACCGAGCCGCTGAACGAGAACCTGTGGCGGACCATCGACTCGCTGGAACTGTCGGTTCGGTCGGCGAACTGCTTGCAGAATGCGAACTTGCGTTTCGTCGGCGAACTGGTCCAGAAGACCGAGCCGGAGATGCTGAAGACCAAGAACTTCGGCCGCAAGTCGCTGAAGGAAATCAAGGACGTGCTCGGCGAGATGGGCTTGTCCCTGGGCATGCACATCGAAGGCTGGGACCCCGAGAAGGTTCCCGCGGCGATGCACTCCTGAGCGCAACGAGATCTGAGCGTGGCTCGTAGGAGCGTGCGCTGAAACGAGAATCCAGGATACGGAGCCGAGGATACCATGCGTCACAAGACTAAAGGTCGCAATTTTGGCCGTGAGACTTCGCACCGGCGTGCGATGCTGCTCAACCTGTGCAAGTCCTTGATCGAGCACGAGCGCTTGACGACGACCATTCCCAAGGCCAAGGAGCTGCGGGGCTGGATCGAGCCGATGATCACGATGGCCAAGGAGGACACGATCCACCGCCGCCGTCTGGTTTTCGCCAAGCTGCGTGACAACGGTCTGGTCGCCAAGCTGTTCACCGAGCTGGGTCCGCGCTTCTCGGCGCGCCCGGGTGGCTACACGCGTTCGATGAAGCTGGGCCCGCGTTCAGGCGATGCGGCGCCGATGGCGATCATCGAGTTCGTGCCCTGAACCTTGGTTCTGCTTTCGGTCCGGGTACGTGGACCTGAGTTCGAATACGGTCTTGTCGACGACCGGGAGTTGCCGAATCGAGTGCCTGTGGGCCGCTCGGGGAGGAAGCTTCCGGTCGTTGGCGTTTTTGCCCGCGCCGCCTGCTTTCAGAGCCAGATCTCAGACCGTCCAGCGGTAACCGACCTGCCGCACCGTTTCGAGGTGCTGCGCCGCGGAACTGCCGAGCTTGGCCCGCAACCGGCGCACGTGGATGTCCACGGTTCGCGTGCCGCCGAGATAGTCGGGGCCCCAGACCGAGTCGAGCAAGGCTTCGCGTGTCCAGGCGCGCTGTGGATGTTGGACGAAATGCCGCAGCAGCGCGAATTCCTGGTGCGGCAGTTTCAACGGCACGCCATGGATGCGCGCTTCGTGACTGCGCAAGTCGATGACGAGCGGCCCCGAGCGGACGACCCATTCCCGATCCGGCCGATGCACCAAGAGCCGTTCGCAACGCGCGATGGCTTCGGCGCTGGCAAAACCGCGGACCACGAAGTCACTGCACGGCAGTCGCGGCGCGCCATGGACCCGTTCCGGATCGAGCACCAACAGCCACGGCACGCGTCCGACCACCGGGTGGCTCGACAAGACGGGCACCAGCGAGGCAATGTCGCGGTGCGGCGCGGGTTCCACCACCACGAGATCGGGTGGAATCGCGATCGGGCAGTCCAGGTGCGTGCCGCGCAGGACTCGCGCCAACAGGTCATAGCCCGCCTCGCGCAGTGCCGCACGCATCGGCGAAGATTCTCCGAGTTCGCTGAATAGGAAGACCTTTTTCACAGCCCACTCTTTTCGATGCCCGCAAAGGCTAACACGGACGGCCCATGGGCGGCAAGCAGACTCGTTCGGAAGCGCGTGAAATCGTGGCGATCGGCCGTCGCGGTCTTGGGGTAGGCCTGCTGGGTGGCGTGCTCGCGCTGCTGGCGTACCCGCCGTGGGGGCTGTGGCCGCTCGCGTTCGTGGCGTACGTGCCGTTGCTGCTGTGGATCGCAAAGGATTCGCCGACGTGGCGGCAGGCGGTGGTCGCGGGGCTGGTGCAGGGGACCGTGTTGCACCTGGCGGTGTACTGGTTCCTGGTGTTCACGATGCAGGCGATGAGCGGATTTCCCTGGGGGCTGGCGGTCGGGGTTTGCGTCATCCACGCGGGCGCCATGGGGCTGCACCAGGCGATGTTCGCGAGTCTCGCCCAGATCAACCTGGCCAAGCCGGTCCACCTCGGCACGCCTCGGGCGATTCCGGCCCCGCCGCCGCCGCCTCGTTTCCTGCCGATGCTGCGCCAGATGCTCCTGCTTTCGGCGATCTACGCGGCGATCGAGTTCGCCGTGCCCTACCTGTTCCCGTGGTATCTCGGCAACGCGCTCTACACGACCCGTGTCTGGATCCAGGCGGCGGACGTGGTCGGGATTCCGGGCGTGAGTCTGCTGCTCATGGCCTGCAACGTAGCGATCACCCAGGCGATCCTGCATCCCGTGGCGCGGCGGAGGGCATTGGCGATGCTGGCGGTGCTGCTGATCGGTTGGGCGGGGTACGGCGCACTGCGGCTGCAGCAGGTCGAGTCGACTCCGGCGCGCCGCACGTTCCACGCCGCCGTGGTGCAAGCCGATGCCACGTTGAAGGAAAAGCTTTCCGATGGTCTAGCGCGCCTGCCGATGCTCGATCGCACCGAACGGATGACGCGAGACCTGGACCTGACCGGCGTCGATCTGGTCGTCTGGCCCGAGGGCGCGCTGCCGTTTTTTTGGGTGGTCGACGACGTGCTGGGCGATGGGGGCAAGGCGCCGACCCGCGCGCCGCGCCTGCTGCGGGACGTGAAGCGGCGGGTGCTGCGTCTTGCCAAGGACATCGACCGGCCCATCCTGTTCGGTACGCTGCGGCGTCTGGATCCCCTGTGGCTGGCCGAGGCGCGCAACTCAGCGTTCCTGCTGCGTCCCGGTGTGGAGCCCTGGAACTACGACAAGCGGATCCTGCTGCCGTTCGGAGAATACCTGCCGGGCACGGGCCTGCTGCCGGCGTTGAAGGAGTCGATTCCAGGCGTTTCGCACATGGATCCGGGCACGACTTCCGGACTGGTGGAGGTGGCCGGCACGCGGCTTCTGGTCAACATCTGCTACGAGGCGTTGTTCCCGGCGTTCCTGCGCGAACAAGGTTCTAGCGCCGACATCTTCGTGAACCTGACTAATGACGTGTGGTTCGGCCCGCTGCCGGCACCCGAGTTGCACCTGATGGTTCAGCAGGCGCGGGCGGTCGAACTGCGTCGGCCGCTGCTGCGCAGCACGGTGAGCGGCATCACGGCGCTGGTGGACGCGACCGGGCTCATCCAAGGGCGGACCGAACTGCACGAACAGGCGGTACGGCGGTTCGATGTGCCCCTGCGCGATCTGGGCAGTCCGTACCGGCTATGGGGCGACGCGCCGATGTGGGCGCTGACCGCGGCGTTGCTGGCGTGGGGAGGGTGGCGGTGGCGGCAACGGCGGGCAAAGGAAGGTTGACAGGCGCACGCACTTGACCTTACCTGCCGGCCACGTGCCCCCGTGCGTCTGGAAGCCGACATGCCGCCCCGCAAGCCCAAATCCCCGCCCGTGCCGCAAGCCGGTGAACGCCTGCAGAAGTACATGGCTCGCAGCGGCATTGCCTCCAGGCGTGCGGCCGAAGACCTGATCACCCAGGGGCGCGTCGAGGTCAACGGCAAGGTCGTGACCGAACTGGGCACGCGGGTCGACCCCGACGAGGACGAAGTCCGGCTGGACGGCGAACGCCTGGCGCCGATGCGTCACAAGGTCGTGGTATTATTGAACAAGCCGGTTGGCTACCTGTGCGCGTCCAGCGATCCGGAAGGCCGGGACCTGATCTACCGCTTGGTGCCGCCCGCGCTGGGCCTGCGCAGCATCGGCCGTCTCGACTACAACACCGAGGGAGTGCTGCTGCTGACCAACGACGGCGAACTCGCTGAACGTGTGGGGCATGCGCGCTACAGCGTCCAACGCGTGTACGAGGCGCGGGTGCGCGGCGTGCCCACCGACCAAACGCTGGCGCAACTGGTGCGCGGCATCCGCCTGGACGACGGGCCGGCGCGGGCGGAAACGGCGCAGTTGATCAAGCAAACCGAGAGCAATGCCTGGGTCCGCCTGACCCTGACCGAAGGTCGCTACCGGGAAGTGCGGCGCATGCTGGAGCGGGTGGGGCATCCGGTCGTGCGGTTGCGCCGCGTCGCTTATGCGGGTTTGGCGCTCGGCGGCCTGAAGCTCGGACAGTGGCGGATGCTCGACGAGATGGAGATCGAGCAGTTGCGCGAGAAGGGCCACGTCGGCCACTTCGAACTGCCGCCGGATCCGCGGCGCAAGGGCCAGGCGCTGATCGAACGGCCCAAGCTGAGCGCACGGGGCACGCGCGGCGGGGCACGCAATGAAGAGGGCGAGCCCGGGCGCTCGGAGCCTGTGCCGGTGGCCGCGCCACACGCTCGTCCTTCGCCGCGGTCAACCCCCGTTCGAGACAAGCCTTCTCGCCCGGGCGCCCGCCCGCCTCGCGACGGTGCGCCTCCGAGCCGCGGTCGCGCTCCGTCGGGGAAGTCGAGCCGAAGCCGAGACTCATTGCCGCCGCCGCCCGCCGGACGCAAGCCGGGGGCCCGACCGCGCAACAGTCCGACGCGCCCTGACAGGAGCCGGTGATGATTCCGCAGAGGGTGACGTGCGTGGTCGGCGCCCGGCCGAACTTCATGAAAGTCGCGCCCGTGCACCAGAGCCTGGCCCGCCGCGGCCTGGACGTGCGCCTGGTGCACACCGGCCAGCATTACGACGCCAAGATGAGCACCGTGTTCTTCGACGACCTCGGCATGCCGCGGCCCGACGCGTTTCTGGGCGTAGGTTCTGGCAACCATGCGGAAATGACCGCGAAGGTGATGGTCGAGTTCGATCGCGACGTGCAAGCCTGGAGTCCGGACCTCGTGCTGGTCGCGGGCGACGTGAATTCGACGCTGGCCTGCGCCCTGGTCGCCAGCAAGCGCGGCATCGCGGTCGGTCACATCGAGGCCGGCTTGCGTTCGCGCGACTGGTCGATGCCTGAAGAGATCAATCGCATCCTGACAGACGTCTGCTCGGACCTGCTGTTCACGCCCTCCAGCGACGGCGACGCGAACCTGCGCGGCGAAGGCGTGCAGGACTGGCGCATCCACTTCGTCGGCAACTGCATGATCGACAGTCTACGCGCGCACCTGGAGCGATCCCTGGCGCTGAAGACACCTGAGTCGCTCGGCCTGCAACCGCACCAGTACGCCGTCGCCACCCTGCATCGCCCGTCCAACGTCGATGACCCGGTGCAACTCGGCGCGCTGCTGAAATCCCTGGGCAACGTCGCGGATCAACTGCCGATCGTGTTTCCGATCCACCCGCGCACCCACAAGCGTATCGCCGACAGCGGTCTGCAAGTGCACCCGGGCATCGCCCTGGTCGAGCCGATGGGCTACCTGCAATTCCTAGGCACCATGGCGCAAGCCCGGCTGGTGTTGACGGATTCCGGTGGCATCCAGGAGGAGACCACGGCCATCGGCGTGCCTTGCCTGACCCTGCGCGCCAATACTGAGCGCCCGGTGACGGTGACCGAAGGCACCAACGTCTTGCTCGGCGCCGATCCCGCGGCCATCGCTCCCGCCGTTGCCGAGATCCTGGCCGGTCGGGGCAAGACCGGCCGGGTGCCCGAGAAATGGGACGGCCACGCGGCTGAACGCATCGCCGACCTCGTTTGCCGCGGATTTCGCACGCTTCTGGCGGGTTGACGGTGCGGCGCGGCATCATCCTGGCGTGCGCGGTGGTGCTGTTGCTGGCGGGCGTCGGCGTGTGGTGGTCGATTCGACCGGTTCCCGCGCCTTTCCAATGGTCTGCGTGGACGCCGCGCGAGGCCGAAGCCGTCGTCTGGGTCGACAGGCTGGCCGATGTCCGCACCGGCCTGCGCCGCCTGACCACGGCGTTGCCGGGCACCCAGGGGCTCCGCGACGCGCTCCAACTGACCGCGGGCCTGGACCTGCTCGATCCCGACGCCCCGACCCGCGCCGGGCTGCGCGACGACGCGGGCCTCGTGGCGTTCCAGTGGCAAGGCGCGCTCTGGCTCGCAGTGCCCGTGCGCAACGAGTCCGGCGCCGCGCACTTGCTCAAGCTCTTGGCAGACCGCGGCTATCAGCCAACGGCACAGGCCGACCAGCAGTGGTCGCTGGCCGATCGGGCCCATGGTGAAGTTGCCGCGGCGCACGCGTGGCTCCGTGACGACGTGATGCTCCTGCGCACCGGCTCCGACGCCGCGGCGGCCTACAAGAGCTATCTGGCGGCGCCGCGGCTGACCCCGACCGCGTTCGGCGCGCGCTCCGGCCCGCTGCACGCGCACCTGGCCCTGACGCCGCCGACCCTGGCCTTGATCCACGAGGCGGTCGGTCCAGGCAACCTGCTCATCGGCGCCGCCATCGACAAGCTCGTTAGTCTGGACGCGGACTTGCGCGTGACGCCGACGCCGTCCCTTCACGTTCGCACGACGTCGGCGCCCGGGGCATTGGCCGACGTGGCGCGCTTTCACAGCGGTTTTCTGCCCGACGTGGCCGGGGCCATGCTCGACGTCGGCGAGTTGTTGCCAGACGAGACCCCGGTCGTCGTGCGCGGTCGCATCAACCCCGCGATGCTGCAGATGATCCCGGAAACCGTGCGCGATCGCTTCCTGCCCGCCTCGCTGTTGGCCCACCTCCATCCCGCGCTGGCTGGAGTCGATGCCCGCCTGCAACTCCTGCAGGTCTGGGACGGTCAGGTCGCCATCGCCGGGCTGGGCATCGCCGATTCGGTGCCGCTCGATCCGCGCGCATGGCCGCAACTATCGTGGCGCACTGCCCTTCGTCTCGCGGTGGCGGTGTCCTTGCGCACTGACCAGGACGCCGCCAGCCTTCTGGACCGGGTGCGCTCGGCGCTTGACCAGACTTCAGAGCGCTCGCAGGCCATCCAACTGGGCGCCTGGACCGGCCTGCAGGTGCCGGGGCCGGAATCGCCGTGGCTGCTGCTGAAGAACGGTCGTCAGGTCGCGTTGGTCTCAGGGCCGGGTGAAACCGAGGATCTGCAGCGCACGGCGTCGGGCAAGTTTCCGAGCCTGGCCAAGGCCGCGCGCGGGGAGCTGGAGCAATCCGTCGTTCAGGGCAAGCAGGTCTGGATCGGCGCCTTGGCTACCACGCCACGGCTGGTTCGCTCCCTGCGCCGGCGTGGCATGCCGGATTACATCGTGCAGTTGCTGGCTTCCATCTCGGCGATCAGTGCTGGGGTGACGCTCGAGCCCGATGCCATCACCCTGGACGTGCAACTGCGGCCCGCACGCTATGAGGCGCCGTGACCGAGCGACCGCCACTTCCCGATCGTCCGGGTCCACCCGCCCGCGCGCCGCTGCCTGTTCGCCCCGCGGCGTCAAGCTCGCATAGCGCCGAGGTTCTCGCCATCCAGGCCAGCGACGTCCGCCGCACGTTTCGCACCGACGATCAAGTCGTCGAAGCCCTGCGCGGGGTCGACCTCACGGTCCGGCGCGGCGAGATCGTCGCCATCGTCGGCCGCAGCGGTGCCGGCAAGTCTACGCTCTTGAACGCGATTGGCGCGCTGGATCGGGGCTACACGGGGGGCCTGCGCGTCTTCGGCCAGGAACTGCGCGAACTGGACGACCGCGCGCTGTCCCGCTTTCGCAACCGCCAGATCGGCTTCGTGTTCCAGGCGTTCAACCTGCTGCCCAACCTGTGCGTCGGTGACAACGTGATGCTGCCGGCGGCCTTCGGGTCCGATCATGCCGACGCGACCGCCAAGGCCAGGCGGCTGCTGGACGAAGTGGGCCTGGCCGATCGGTGGAACGAAATGCCCCAGCGGCTTTCGGGTGGTGAACGCCAGCGCGTGGCGATTGCCAGGGCGCTGCTGCTCGACCCGGCGTTGCTGGTGTGCGACGAACCGACCGGGAGCCTCGACGGCGAGACGGCTGCGCGCATCCTCGAGCAATTTCGAGCCATTCGCGACCGGAACGGCACCACGCTCATCTGGGTGACGCACGATCCTACCGTCGCCGGCAACGCCGATCGCATCGTCACTTTGCGGGCCGGGCGCATCGTCGTGGAGGCACCCGCGTCATGAAACCCAGGCGTTGGCTGCATCTCATCGTCAGTAACTTGCGCGCGAGCCGGGTGCGGGCGCTCCTGGCCATGGTCGGCATCGTGGTCGGCACGGCGCTGCTGACGTTTTTCCTCGGCCTGGGCCAAGGTCTGCGCGAACGCGTGCTGAATCGCATCTTCCCGGCCAACCAGTTGGAGATCGAGCCGCGGGCCGTCCAGTTGTTCGGCGTCGAACAGCAGCTCGGTCAATCGCCGCTCGACGACGCGCGGGTGGCGCAGGTCGGCCGCCTTTCCGGCGTGGTGCGCGCGTTCGGCAAGCAGAAGTCGACGTTTCCAGCCCGGCTTTGGGGCGGCAAGGAACTGCTGGGCTACAACCTGTTCACCGAGGCGTTCTTCGATGGCATGCCGGTGCCGATGCTGCGGTCTGAACTGGCTGAATTCGAAGACGTCCCCAGCAAGATCGCTTCCGCCGGTCGAGTGCCCGAGCCACGCTGCGACGTCGATCTGGACTGCCAGCCTGGGTCGGTGTGCCGGGATGCGACCTGCAGCGTCATCGTCTGGGCGGACCGGTTTCGCGACGACGTGCGGTTGGTGTTGCCCTGCGCTTCGGACGACGAGTGCGCCGCGACCGCCCGGTGCACCGACGGCCGCTGCGTCTCGGCTGGCGTGACCGAAGCACAGCGCTGTCTGCTGCCAGCTCCCGCGGGCACCGGTCGGGACATGGACTTTGCCCAGGAATTCGGGGTGCTGGCGGTACGCTGCGGGCCTGGGCAGGTCGGCAGCGCTGGCTGGTGCGCGGCGCCCGGAACGTGTCCCGCCAGCGAGTACTGCGCGGCCGACAACCCCGACACCGCCCTGGGTTGGTGCGAGGAACCGCTGCCCGCCGTGATCAATCCGCTGTTGCTCGAAGTCTTCAACAGCGACATGGCCCGGTCCCTGGGGGCGGCGCCCATCGGCTCGCTGGCGGTACTCTACGGTGTCCGACTGCACGTGGCGCTGGGCGATTCCTTCTTCACCCAAGACGCCGCGCGCACCAGGCAGCAGTACAAGCAGGCGCAAATCGTCGGGTTTTCCCGCAAGGCTCCTGAACTCGGCTTGGCCCTGCCACTAACCGTCGTCCGCCATTTCAACGCCCGCTTCAAGGGGCCCAAGGCCGCCCAGACCTACGACGCCGTGTTGCTCGAAACCGCCGACAACGAAGCCGTGCCGCGCGTGGTCACCGCCGCTGAATCGCTGGGCTTCTCCCTGTCGCGCAAGTCGCGGGCGGCGCGCACGTTCGGCACCGTCGTGTTCGTGACGTCCCTCGCGTTGGTCCTGCTGGCGGCGGTGGTCCTGCTGGTGTCGGCCATCCAGATCGCCCAGACTTTTGCCATGCTCGTGTACGAACGTCGTCGTGAGATCGCGGTGTTGCGAGCACTGGGCGCCGCGCGGTCCGACGTCATGAACCTGGTCCTGGGCGAAGCCGCGGTGATCGGCGTTCTCGGCGGCGGATTCGGCGCGGCCCTGGCGTTCCTGGGCGCGTGGAGCGTGGACACCGCCGCCCATGCGCTGTTGCACCACGTGCCGCTCTTGCCACCCGAGGGGTTCTTCGTGTTCGCCTGGTGGGCCGTGCCGCTGTCGGTCGCCGTGGCCCTGGTGTGCTGCGTGGTTGGCGCGCTGGGCCCGGCGCGGGGCGCAGCCCGGCTCGATCCGGCGCGGGTTTTGGCGGAGTCTTGAGCTAATCTACCGGAAAATGGCCGAATTCCGGTGCCGACTCGACTTCCGCAGCATGGACCTTGGCCTGGGCGTCAATCGCCGCGGTCAAGCTCTGCACGTAGGCCGCAAGTTCAGCAGCCGCCTCGTCGTGGGCGAATGAACCGTTGGTGGTGGCGCTCAGGTAGTCTGCGAGTTCGCCAACGTATTGCGCCAGACCCCGTTGTGCCGCGGCCTGCGCTGCCACATCGCCGTCCGCGACGCCGAGCGCATACGTCACGAAGGTGCCGGCATGCCCGAACCAGTGCAGGCCGAACTCCTCACCACTCGTTTCGACGACGACAGACGCCATCCACTCCGACAAAGCCTGGCTATTTTGCGCAAGCTGGTTCCACCCCGCGGCGAACTCCGCTTGCCTGCCGTGAATGGCCGCCTCGGTCGCCGCGCCGGTCAGGAACACGTGACCGGTCAGCAGCGCCGTCAGCCTGGCTTGCCACTCACCCGCCTCGGAATCGACATCGCCAGCGAGCGCCAAGTGCTTGGCAAATGCGCCAGCCAGCGTTTCCGCGACCGTATCCATATGTGCTGCCGCGAGTTCCGGAATGGTCGCTGCCGCCATCGCATCGCCGGCCACCTGGGCATCGGTGGCCACGGTGACGAGCGTCACGTACATGGCCAGCATTTCTTGCCCCGTGGTCTCTGCCAGACCGCCCTGGGTCGTGTCCGCCAACAAGGTCCCGAACTGTCGAGTGAATCCGTCCAGACCCAGCAGCGCCTGCCGCTTGCCAGCCTCGTCAGCAACGCGCGCGGCCATGGCATAGGCCGTGAAGAAGTGAGCCTGCTGACTCCAGATTCCCTGGAACTGCACTGCGACGTTCGCGCCATACAGCGGCACCAGGACGCGCAGGAGGCCTTCTCCGTTCAAGTCGAGTGCCCGCCGGCCGTCCCAGACGCGCCCGTCGTCCAAGAATGGCGGATCGCCCCGAACCGCCGCCGCGTTGACCGCGACAGTCAGGTACACATGCTCGCGCAACAGCTGCGTCAGCCGCGCGCGCAACTGTTCGGCAGGCTGGTCGACCCCGCCGGCGAGACCCACCTGTTGCGCGATGGCCGCCGACAAGTCGGTGACCAGGGCCGGCATCTGCCGAGCCGCCTTCTGCAACTGCAGGTAGGGCCCGTCACGCACTGCTTCCCGCACCGTGAAGCGGCCTAGCGCTGGCAGCGGCTGAATGGCCGGAGTCGGCCCGATCGGTTGGTTGGCCGCCGACGTTGGCGCCGGATTGATCGCCGAAATGGGCGGCCCGTCGGCAGTCAACTCGGGCAGATAGTCACCTTCGTACCAAACGCAGGCGCTCAGCGACAAGGCAAGGACGGTCGTCCACGTCGCCGACGAACCGGCGCGACCTAGGCCGCGGAAGGATCGCTTCATGCTGCACCTCCTGGCGCGCACAGTCGCTGCGTAGCGGCAGTGGCCCAAACGCGCTCGACAGTCGATTCCACGGTGGCCCCGAGTTCCGGGTTCGGCACGCGCGCACGGGCAACTTCGCTTGACTGTTGATGGAGTACGGCACCGCTTCAGGCAGGGCGGTCTGAACTCCTGGGCGGCAGAGCCGGCGCTTCATGTCTCAGGCCTTGCGGAACAAGAACCTCAACGCCCCGGGCAACCTCCGCCGCCACGCCTTCTCGTTGTGCCGACCGCGCGCCTCGGCACGCCACCACAGATCGTCCTCGCGCCAGCCGCGCCGCCGCATCCAGTGCGCCAGCCATTCGGCGTTGGGCATCATCTTCAGCCCTTCGCGTCCGCCGCAGTCCAGGTAGATGCGCGAAACCACCGGCCGGGGCTGCTGTTCGATCCACGACAACATGCGTCGACCCGCGAACCACAGCGAAGGCGACATCGCCAACGCCCGCCCGAACACCTCCGGATGGCGGAAGTGTGCGTACAAGGCCGCGAGACCGCCCATGGAACTGCCGCCGATCGCCGTCATCGCCGCCGCTTGCGAAAGCGTGAACTCCGCGCGCACCCGAGGCATGAGCGTCCCCGCCAGCCAATCGAGCAAAAGGTCCGTTTGCCCGCCTTGTTGACCCATGCGCCAGGGGCCCAGTTCGTCCAGGCGCGCGTGGCCGCCGTTGTCGATGCCGACGATGACCGGAATGTGACAACGCCTGTGCCCGAGCCGTTGCACCGCCAGATGCGCATGCCAGCCGCCAGCGTAGGAGCCCGTGTCCGCGAAGATGTTCTGGCCGTCGAACAGGACCAACGTCGACCGGGGCCCGGGCAGGGCGTCCGGCACGTACACCTGCACGCGGCGATGCCCCAGGCCGGGCACGGGCTGCGGGCCCAGATCGTGGAAGGTGCCTAGCGTGGGTTGGAGCATGTCAGCCTTCACGACCACGCGACGTCGATAGCAAAACCGTCGGGCAGCGCCTCGCCTTGCACTTCACCCGGCCGCCCGTGCAGGAGTTCGAGCGCCACGGCGTGGGCCCAAAGTTGCAGCAGCCGCCAGGTCGGATGGTCGAACAACGGCGTGCCCCGAAGTTCCAGCAGACACCCAGACTCCCGAGTTTGCGTGCACACTTGCCCCACGTCATACAGGTGCGCGTAGCCCGCCGTCGCGCGCGCATAGGCCCGTGCGGGCCCCAGCGCCCGAGCCGCCAGCCGTTGCACCGGTCCCAGATCGCGCAGGGTGTCTTCGCGCACGAGTGGCCCCAGCCGGGTGGCGTCGCCGTCCAGGCAGGTCGTGACGATCGCGTCGGTCAGCGCCAATTGCAGGGCCGCCGGATACCACGCAGTTTCTTCTGGTTCGTCAGGTAGTTGAAAGTCACGCAGACCGCTTTCGAGCAGAGCGGGAGCCAGCGCTACCCGCACCTGCGCCACCGCGGTCTCACCCCAACGCCGCCGACAATGCCGCGCCCAATGCCGCAGCAGGACCCCGCGCACCCTGCCTTGCACCGCCAGCGTTTGCTGCAGGGTCCAGCGCGGTTCCTGCGCCCAATAGCCGGCTGCTTGCATCAGTAATGGCGCTCGAGCACGTACCAGCCGAACGCCCGCAGCATCAACTTGGGCAGCGAATCCTCGACCAGCGGATCCAACCGCAGCCAAGCTGCTTCCACGAGTTCGCGCGCCTGCCGCTGGCATGCCTCGATCGCCCCGCACGCTTCCAACTCTGCGATCGACTGGCTGATCACCGCCGGATCGGTCGGCTTGTCCTGCAGCGTCTGCCATAGCGCCTGCCGCCCTGCCAAGGGCATCAGCGCCATCGCCTTGGCCACCGGCAGCGTCACCTTGCCGTGCGCGATGTCCTCGCCGCGGTCCTTGAGGTCGCCCTGGAAACCGCGCAAATTCAGCACGTCGTCGATGATCTGGAACGCCAGGCCCAGGGCTTCGAAGAATAGGCCGACGCCCTCGATCTGCGCCTCCGTTCCACCGCCGACCAGCGCGCCCATCCGCGCCAGGGACGCCGCCGGCACTGCAGTCTTCAGCCGATGCACAGCCAGGACGCGCAGTTCCACGCCATGACCGTCGCCGCGCTGCACCGCGCCCGGCATGAACGCGCCGTGGCCGTCGAGATCCAGGGCCTGGCCCGCGTGGCCCGCCCGCAAGCTCTCGAAGTACAGATCGTACAGCCGCAGCCGATCGTGCGCCGACACCCGCTTCGAAAACAGCAGCTTCTGACCCAGGAAGTAGCAGGCCGTGCCGGCGTTGATCGCGATCGCTTCGCCGTGCACCAGATGGGTCGCCGGACCGCCGCGCCGCACCGTCGAGCGGTCCTGCACGTCGTCGACGATGAGCGACCCAACGTGCATCAACTCTGGCATCGCCAACCACTGGACGAATTCGCGCGAATCGCCGCCCACCACGTCGCAGCAGGCCAATGCCGCGTAGGATCGCCAGGACTTGCCGCCGCGGTCGGTGATGTCGCGAATCGGATCGACCATGGTGCGGGCGAACTGTTCGAGGTCCACGCCGTCCATGTACTGCGGACGTTCCGGGCTGGCGATCAGGTCGCGCGTCTGCTCGAAACTGGGCCTGCGGGGCAGCAGGGCGTCGACGGACTTGCGCACCTGCCGGCCTACCGCGGCGAAGAAGCCGTCGAGGTTGGCGATCGTCGTCATGCCACTGCGTTCGACATAGCCGAGGCCGGAAACCGCGCGGCCGCCGAACGTGCCGGTGACGGTGACCCGGCCCTCCCAGAACGCGGGCTTGCTGATGAGCGTGACGAATTCCTGATCGTCAAAGGCTGCGTCGAGTTCCAACTGCAAGTCCGCGCCCGGCACCGTCAGCGTCCACCGCGTCGGGTAATCCTGGAAGGTCCGCGTGCTCGTCCAGGCTTGGCGCGCCTCCAGCGTCATGGCCGGAAACGATCGCGGCGTCCCGTCCGGCGCCACCGCGACCGCCCACTGCCCGCACGACTCGAGGGTCTTCTCGTCCATCAACGCGTACGCAGAGATCGCTGTACCATCGCTGAGTTGTACGCCACACCAGTTCCAGCCGATATCTGAACTCTTTTCCGACTCCGTCTGCGCCCGCAGGTGCTTGCCGAACTCGTGGTCGTACCAGGCGGTGCCCTGCGCGATCGTTTCCTCCCCGCCCGGCAGCAGCACCGTGCCGGTCAGGTCGCAGCGCGGCACGAAGTAGTAGAACATGTCCTCGCCGAACACGCCGCGCACTACACCGTCGTCGCCGTGACGCGCGGCCGGCACCAAAGGCTGCAATATGACATCGAAACCCATCTTCAGCGTTTCGTGGCGCACGTGCAGCGCGTAGCTGCCGTCGTCGAGCTTGCGCAGGGTCTGACCGTCCATGTCGAGGTCGAGTTTTTGCAGCGACACGTGCGGATCGCGTTGGAACAGCCGATCCGGCCGGGGCACGTGACCTTTGTCCAGGATCTCCAGCAGCGCCCGCTGCAAGCGCGGATCCCGGCTGCCTTCCCCGCGCGCGACCTTCTGCTTGCCCATGCGCGGAGCGTCGCGATCGACACGGGACTCCGACGTATAGGTCGCGACCTGCGGGTCCGAGAGCGCCCACGTCACCGAATGGGCGTACTGGGGCTGTTTGGTCAGTTCGTCGAAGCCCTTGAGCACACGGAAGAACGACGCGAACAGCGACAGTTGCCGCCCCGCCGCCCCCGCCGGTCCGGCCAGGGTCACATGACCGTTGATGTACCACCACTCCGTGCTCGACGAGGCGTGCGGCAGATCGTGGACTTGCAGATCGATAGGACCAGGGCCTGGCCAGTCGGCCGGGAAGGCGGTCATCGCGTGCTCCGTGTCTGCCAAGGGCATGGGATCGAAGGGGAAGGACAAGGAGTACCGGGAGCGGCACTCGGGAAACGGCGTGCATCCGACCACCTGCCACGGCAGATCGTCAAGATGGCGCTGGAAGTGGCACCGGATCGTCACGCAGACTCGGCACGCATTGGCCGCTCAGACCTGGCGCAGTTTCGGCCGCAGTGACGCAGGGGTAGCACCCAGCCAAGCCAGCACGGCGACGTCGAGATGCGGGGCCACCAGGGTCTGACCGCGTGCTAGCGCCGCGATCCGATCACGGCTCAACAGATGATCCGCCAGCCAGGTGGCGCGCCAGATGCGCTGCTGGCGATCAGGTTCAGGGACGCCAGCGATCGGCTCGGGCGGTTCGGGCTGTGGTAGCACGACGTCGGCGATTGCCCTTTGCCAGTCAGGGGGTGGCGCCGGCAGGACGCCGAGCAGCGAATCGACGCCGGTCAGGGTCCAATGGCCGCGCGCAACAGCTGTTTCCTCACAAGCTGAGCTGGCTTCGGTACCCTCGCCTCGAGCCGCGGGCATGCGCTCGACCAGCCACCGCCCTGCCGCGTCCGTCGGGTTTTCACAGGTCAAGCCGCCCAGCCCGCGCGCAAGGGACTGCGCCGCTTCACCAATCCGCACCAAAAGCCCGGCCTCGATCTGCGCCGCGTCGGCCCGCCGCAACTCGTCGGGCACGTCGCGCAACCAGGGCCGTGCCTCCGCGTGCAACCGCGCTTCTTGCCAGGCGATTCCCTTGACCGTAGCCAGCCCGACCAGCCCGCCCGGAACTGGACTGCAGCGACCGTCGAGCAGCCCCGGATCGGACGCCACGATCTCGCCGTCGGCCCACCGCCCGATGACAAGTCCGCCCACGCCCATGGGATCGCGCGCCACCAACACCATGCGCTGGGCCAGGTGTGCCACGGCCAAGCTGCCTTGCCAGCGCAGGCGCCCCAAGCCTTCGGGACCGCTCAGCGCCACCGTGTCGACTGCCAGGCCCCGGTGATCGTGCAGGGCGATCGTCAGCCCGCGCGTGTCCAGGACCCGCGCCGTCGCCCGATCGTTGGCCAACGCCCCGACCAGCGTCCCCGCCGCGCGCCCGTCGGCTGTGTGCATCAGCGCAGTTCCCGAATCATTCCAAGCTGCTAGCCACAATCCCGGCCACGCCAGCACTTCGTCCGGGGTCTTCGCGGCCAGCCAGGATTCGGCGGCGACGCGATCAGGGGTGCGCAGCAGGGCAAAGCGTGGCGGCATGGCGCTAGTGTGGCACGAACCCCTCAGCGCGCGCATCCCCGGTTGCCTGGTTGCAACACGACCTTGAAAGCTAGTCGGGCTCTCACTACCATGTGGCGCCTGTTGCGCCTTGGGAGGCCGATCGATGTCCCGTTCTACCGCCGTTCGCTGGTTCTGCCTCTGTCTGAGCGTGTGCGCTTTCGCAATGGCGTGTAGCGATCCCCCAAAGGCCGGCCCGGCCGGTACGAGCGTCGCGTGCAAGGTCGACAGCGACTGCCCCGGCACCACCTCGGTGTGCAACGTCGCCAAGTCGACTTGCTACACGAAGGGTTGCGACGCGCTGTGCCCCACCGGCCAGTCCTGCGATCCGGTCGCGAAGAAGTGCGTGCTGTTCGGCAATGGCGGTGTGGACGCCAACGGGACCAAGGACGGGGTCGTCAGTGACACCGTGGACGCCGATGTCCCCGACGGCGGCAGCATGCCGGACGCCGACCCCGGCACCGAACCGGACGGCGGGTTGCCGGGCACAGACGCGGACAGCCCCACGGACATCGCGGTCAGCGGCCCGGACAAGTCGTGCGGCAAGTGCAGCGTGGACGTCGACTGCGGCGATGGTTTCCAGTGCATCCCCTTGCTTTCCGGCAATTTCTGCGCGCGCAAGTGCGGCACCGGTGCGGACTGCCTGCCGGGCTACAAGTGCGAGCAGGCCTCCAGCGACCCGAAGAACAAGCAGACCTACTGCGTGCTGCCCACGTTCGACTGCCTGGGTTGTGCTGGTGATCCAAAGGGTTGCCCCGCGGGTCAGAAGTGCAACGTCAAGGTCGGCACGCCCACCTGCGTCGCGGTCAAGGCGCAGTGCGAAGCCTGCAACCAGGACGTCGACTGCGACAACGGCCTGCGCTGCGTGAAGCAGGGTGACACCAAGGTCTGCGCACCTGACTGCAGCGGTGGCAAGACCTGCCCGGCCAACAGCACTTGCCAGACCTTCTACGGCATTCCCGCCTGCGCGTTCAAGGCGGAAAAGTGCTGCTTCGGAGCCGGTTGCACGGTATCCACGGCCTGCAAGGGCTGCGACGAGAGCAAGTGCCTGGGCGGCGAATGCGTCGAGTGCGTGAAGGACGCCGATTGCCCGGGCGGCACCTGCAACGTCGCGGTCCACGCCTGCGTCAAGGAACAGGACTGTGTGGGCGACAAGCCGATCAAGTGGGCGCAGACCGGCGAGTGCGTCGAGTGCGCCAACAACACCCACTGCGCGACCAACGCCAAGGGCACGACGTGCGACCCGGCGAGTCACACCTGCGGCAAGGCCACTTCGGTCAGCGAGTGCGCGGCGTGTGGCGGCAACTACCCGGGTTGCGTCGAGATCAATGGCACGTGGGCCTGCGTCGAGTGCACCAGCGACAAGGAATGCGCCGACAAGAAGAAGGGCACCTGCGACGGCAAGAACTACACCTGCTCGGGCACGGTCGCGGTCGGCGGCGGTCCCGAGAAGGGCACCTGCACCTCGGACGCGGATTGCGTCAACGGCCCCAGCACCACGTTCACGCTGAAGTGCGACCCGCTTCCCGGTGGCACCGGCCTGTGCTACGACACCGAGGGCAAGTGCGACAATCTCGTGGCGTTCTGCAACGCGGCCAAGGGTTCGGACTGCTCGACGGGCGGCGCGGGCCTCGGCATCCCGTTGCCCCCTGGCTTCCCCGGCGGCGGCGCGGGCGGCGGCGGCGGCGTTTGCACCTGTCCGATCGGCAGCAGCACCGGCTCCCCCGGGCCTTCGGGGACGTGCCAGATCGCCATGCTCTTGGTGCCCAGCCTCAAGAATTGCGATTGCGCCAAGGATCCGACCGCGGCCGTCTGTCAGTTTTTCGACCTGGGCGCAGGCAAGCAGGTCGGTTGCTGCGACGCTGCGACCTCGACGGGCGGCGCCGGCAACCCCTTGAGTCAGTTGGCGTGCCTGTTCGGATCCAAGTCCGCGCCGCCCTCGGATGCGTGCTTCGGCGGCGCGTGCAGCGACTCCGGTTGCCTGGGCGCGCTGTTGGGCGGCGGCTCCAGCACCTCCACCGGCAAGGGCACCTGCGGCACGGGCGGCGGCCTCCCATAGCCGAGCCTGGCAGGGCGCTGGCTGGATCCGCTCAGTCAGGCACTGGGCCGATCAGTGCCTGGCACCGACCGCGTGGACCGGCTTGCCCGCCACCTTGCCACTCTTGATCTGCACGGTGATGACCGGCTTGTGACCCTTGTGCCCGCGCGCCAGCCTGGCTGCCCGCTGCTTGGCCTTGCGCGCCGCCCTAGCCTCCGCCTCCGCCTTGCCCTTTGCCACGCGTTTGGCTTCGTCCGCCGCGATCTTGGCGACCCGCCGCCGTTCCCGCCGCGCCTCGAAGGCCTCGACCAGATCGCGACTGGTGTGTACCCGCAGCACCTGCCCGGTCTTCAGCGTACTTTCGATCAACTGGTTGTCGTGCAACATGCCGTCCACCGTCACACCCAGTTGGCGCGCGATGTCCCCCAGGTAGCGTTCGTCGTTCACCGTGATCGCGTGGACCTCGACCGTAGGTTTGCTCGGGATGACGTTGTGCATCGGCGTTCGGGGCGCGGTCCCGGCTCCCGCCGCGATGATCTGGTCGGTCACCAGCACGAAGTGATCGCGCGCCCCGGGATCGCAACCGCTCAACGCGCCGACGCTTGCCGCCTGCCACATGAGCCACCATCCTGTGTGCCGCTGCCACTGCCGCATGGGGTCCCCCGACCAGGAACGCGACTTGCGCGTCCACGATCCGGCAGTGTGGACCCAGGCTGTGTCTCGGCAAGTTTTCTGCCTTTCGCCCCAGGTTTTTCGCATGAGCGAGCCGACCTCTTCGCCCCCGCACCTGTCGCTGCGCCTCATCAGCCTGTTCTACGGCGTGATGCTGTTGCTGGCGTCCGGTTGGGCAGCGCTGACCAGGCCGGGCCTGCGCCTGCTCCTGGTCGCGCCGCTCGATCTCACGTTGTCGTGGTGGTTGGCGGGGCTGCTGACCGGCGCGGGCCTGGTGTTGCTGACCGTAGTGGTGGAAGCGCGATCCGAAGCGCTGCGCCGGGTCGGCAAGGAACTGGCGCAGGCCGTGGCGCCCGTCACCTGGCCGCGGACGCTGGTGCTGGCGGCGTGGAGCGGCGTCGCCGAGGAGGCGTTGTTCCGGGGCCCGCTGCAATACGTCATGACCACGGCGTTCGGCTCGTTCGGCTTCGCGCTGACGGCCGTGCTATTCGCGCTGTTGCACGGCGGCATTCGCAAGCGCTACTTGCCGTGGAGCACCTTCGCGCTGCTGGCGGGGCTGCTGTTCGGGCTGCTGGCGACAGTGTATGCGTCGCCTTGGCCGGCGGCATTGGCGCACACGTTTGTCAACGCGGTGAATCTGCGTAGACTCGCGCGCTATGTGGACAACGAGGCCGTCGGGTGACTGAGGACAGCTACCGCTACGCCGGCTGGTTCACGGTCGATTTGCGCATGTTCGCGACTTTGGTCGTGTTCAGCAGCGCCGCCGCGGTCCTGGTGCTCGCCTTGCACTTCAAGGGCCGGCGCTGGGACGAGTACGTCGTCGGCTTCGTCGCCGTCTTTACCTTGGCGCTGCTCGGCTCGGCGTTGCTGACCAACGTGCTCGGCGTGTTCCCGGCTTTGCGGTTGGAGACCCTGTTCCCCGTACCCTGACCCGAACCCGAACCCGAACCTGAACCCGAACCCGTACCCGTACCCGTACCCGGAGCCGGAGCCGGAGCCGGAGCCGGGGCCGGAGCCGTTTTCGAGGGCTGAGAAGCGGATAGCTTCGATTCCTCGAAAACGGGCGGGTCATAGAGCGACAACGGAGCGTCAGACCCGCCCTGAGCCGGAGCCGCAAAATGGCAACGGCCGCCTTGCTTTGCAACAAGGCGGCCGTCCATTTGTCCTCGTTCCGGGCTACTTCTTCCCGAGCAGCTTGTCCAACGTCGCGCCGATCGCCTCGGCCGTGAAGCCGCCGGTCGGCTCGTACTTGCGGCCGTTCACCAGGATGGACGGCGTGCCCTCGACGCCCGCCTTGGTGCCCATCTCCATCGTAGTGTCGAACAGCTTGTCGTACTTCTTGTCCTTCTTGGCCTGAGCCAGCTTGTCCATGTCCACGCCGGCTTCCTTGGCCAGGGCGTCGATCTTCTCCTCGCTCAGCTCGCGCTGGTTCTTGAACAGCAGGTCATGCAGCTTCCAGAACTTCTCGGGGCTCTGCTCCCAAGCTTCCTGGGCAGCGGTTGCCGCCGGTCGGGCCAACTGGTGAAAGCTCAAGGGGAAGTGGGCGAACACGACCTTGACCTTGTCCTTGCGCGCGGCCCACGCCGTGTCGACCGGCTCGCCGACCCTGGAGCAGTACGGGCACTGGAAGTCCGAGAACGTCGTGATGACCACCTTGGCGTCCTTCGGGCCCTTGAACGGCAGGCCGTCGAGCTTGAGGTCCGCCGCCGTGTCGCCCAGCTCGCTCCAGGTCTTGCCCTTGGCAATGATCTCATCGTAGTAGCTCTGGCCGCGCTTGTCTCCGGCCTTCTTCAGTTCCTCGTCGATCACGGCCTTGAACACGCCAGCGGGCTGGGCGCCGACGATCTTGCGGCCGTTGATCACGAACGCGGGCGTGCCACGGATGCCGACGCCGGCGCCCATCGCCAGATCATCGTCGATCTGCTTGGTGGCCGCGGGATCCTTGCGGTCCTTGTCGAACTTCTCGAGGTTCAGGCCGAGTTCCTTGGCCCACGCCACGTAGTTTTCGTCGCTCAGCTTGTCCTGGGCGGCGAACGCCTTGTCATGGAACTCCCAGAACTTGCCCTGCTTGCCCGCCGCGATCGCCGCCGCAGAGGCCGGGCGCGCGTTGGGGTGGAACGGCAGCGGGTTGTGCTTGAACACGACGCGCAGCTTGTCGCCGTAGAACTTCTCGATTTCGGTCACGGTGTTGGCGCCGCGGGTGCAGAAGGGGCACTGGAAGTCCGAGAACTCGACCAGCGTGATCTGGGCCTTGTTGCTGTCACCCTTGACGGCGTCGCGCTTCGGATCGACCGGCACCTTCCAGATGTCGAAGCTGTCCGGCGGGGCCACGGCGGGACCCTCGTCCTTGTCGGCCGCGGCAGCTTCGCCACGCTTCGGGGCCTCGGCAGGCGCGTCGGCGGCGGGCAGTTCACCCTTCAGGAAGTACTGCACGATCTTGGCGCCATTGGCCGGGTCGCGCTCGATCGCGGCGGCTTCGGCCAGGGCCATGCCGGACTTGCCCGCGGCGGCCAGTTTCTTGGCGGCGGCCAGTGCTTCGTCGATTTCCTTCTTGAACGACTCGTACGGCTGCGCACCCTGGATCAGCTTGCCGTTGATCAAGAACGACGGCGTACCGCTCGCTCCGATCGCATTGGCCGCGGCGTTCTCCTTGTCGATTTGCTGGGCGATCGCCGCGTCCGTCAGGTCCTTCTTCCACTTCGCCACGTCCAGGCCGATTTCCTTGGCCCACTTCTCGAAGTTCTCGTCCGTCAATTCCTTCTGGGCTGCGAACATCTTGTCGTGCATTTCCCAGAACTTGCCCTGACGATGCGCGGCCAGGGCGGCAATGGCGGCCGGCTTGGCGCGATCGTGGAACGGCAGGGGCTCGTTGGCCCACATGATGCGGACGTCCTTGCCGTACTCCTCGTCGATCTTCTTCATGGTCGGGCCGACGCGGCTACAGAACGGGCACTGGAAGTCCGAGATCTCGATGATCGTGACCAGCGCGTTCGGGTTGCCCTTGGTCGGACTCGTCGCCGGCGCCCAGCCAGCACCGGGGGCGGCCGCGACTTGACCCGCGTTGGCGGCTTGATCGGCGACCGTAGCCGGCGCGGCCTGCGTGCCAGGCTGTGGCCCGACGTGCGACGACCAGCGCCCGGCGAGGAAAGCCAGAAGCGCGGCGACCACGACGGTGAGAATGGCGAATTCCTTCTTCATGTCCGTATCCTTGCAGTGGAAAAGCGGCGTCGGGCGCACCAGCCATCGGTCTTCGAGCGGCTGTGCGAGGTCCCGACTGCGGCGAAGCGGCGAAACGGTAAGGAGATCATCGGAGCCTGTCAAGCCGTGGCGGCGCCCCAGTCCGGACGGCGCAGGTGGCTGCGAGAGCCGGTAACAACTGCCCCGGGCAGCGCATTCCCGCGCCACCTTGCCAGTCCGCGGGGCCTCCGATAACTTGCGGCCCGTCTTGCCATGGAGTCCCGCCATGAATCAGCGTCTTTCAGTCCTGCGCGCCTCGGTCACCGCTCTCGCTCTCGGCACTGTGCTGCTGGCCGCCGCCGCCCACGCCACCGTGCCGCAAGCAGTGGTCGTGGAAGGCCTTTTGCAATCCGCGGGCGGCGGTCAGGCAGCCGACGGCAACTACAAGCTGACGTTCGCGCTCTACAAGGACGCCGTCGGTGGCACGCCCGTTTGGACCGAGACCGCCGCGGCCATCGCTGTCAAGGGCGGCATGTTCACGTGGCAACTGGGCTCGGCCACGCCGCTTTCTGCCGGCACGCTGTCCGGCTTGCCCGCGGTCTACCTGGGTCTGGCGGTCGAAGCCGATCCCGAGCTTCCTCGCAAGCCCTTGTCATCGGTGCCGTTTTCCCTGCGCGCCGGCCTCGCCGACGGCCTCGATTGCACGGGCTGCGTCACGCTTTCGCACCTCGATGCCAAGGTCTTGGAGCCCTACGCCAAGACGGCTGACCTCGCCAAGGTCGCGAAGTCCGGCGCCTACGCCGATCTGCTCAATGCGCCCAAGCTGGCCAACGTCGCGGTCACGGGCAACTACACGGACTTGACCGGGCTGCCTGATCTCGCCGGGTTCGCCAGCCTCTCGAAGCTCGCAGCGGTCGCCAAGTCCGGCAACTACGGCGACTTGCAGGGCGCCCCCGATCTCACCGGCTACGCCAAGACCACTTCGCTGGCAAAGGTAGCCACTTCGGGCAAGTACACAGAACTCGTCGGCGCCCCCCAGCTCGGCACTGCATGCGGCAGCGGCCTGGTACTGCGCGGCTTCAAGGCGGACGGCGCCTTCGATTGCACCCCGAGTCTGGACGTCAACTCGCTGCCACCCGACGCCTTGGCCAAGGTTTCCAATGGTTTGCTGACGGTCCAGATTGCCGACAAGGCCGCCAGCACGACCACTCCCTTGGCGATCCCCGACAACAACCCGCAAGGTGCCGTCGACAGCATCACCTGGCCGGAGTACGGCACAGCACAGACGTTCGCGGTCTCGATCGATCTCGTGAACAGCGACGTCTCCAAGGTCAAGGTCGTCCTCATCGCCCCGGACAAATCGACGCTGGTGCTCTACGACAAGTCCACGTCCGGCACCGCGCTCAAGGCGACCTTCACGGAAAAGTCGGCCCTGGTCAGCGGCTCGCTCTCGTCCTGGGTCGGCAAGAATCCCAAGGGTAAATGGTCGTTGCAGGTCATCGACTCCGGCTTCCTCGCCAACGGCGACGACGGTCAGATCAAAGCGTGGAGCCTCCAGGTCCAGTCGCTCTCCGCCAAGAAAGTCCAGGCCTTGGGCGGCTTCCAGTTCCTCAACGCCACCGCGCATCCGTTGACTTGCGACGCGAGCCAGGCCGGATTCACCTACTACAACAATGCCGCCCAGGCGTTGTACGTCTGCAATGGCGAGAGTTTCTACCCGATTTCGCTCGTCCCCTACGGCACGCAGGCCAATCCCGCGGCCAGTTGCAAGGACATGCTGGTCAAGGTGTCCGACAGCAAGGACGGCGCCTACTACGTCGTCCAGGGCGGCAAGATCGTTCAGGTCACCTGCGACATGACCAGCGACGGTGGCGGCTGGACCCTGATCGACAACGACCTTCCGGCCAGCGGCGCCGGCTGGAGCGACGGCACCTTGACCAACGCCACGGTCGGCGGCGTCGGCGTCGCGGTCCACGGCATGTGGGGCCAGAACGGCGGCGCGGCCAAGACCTACACGATCGGCATGCCGCACACACAAACCCGCGTCAAGGCACGCTATTACGCGATCGACAGTTGGGACGGCGAGGGCAACGGCGCCCAGGTCATTCTCGACAACGGCCTCAAGTGGGCTGCGACCAAGTCGTACAACGCCGCGGGTTCCGGCCCCGGTTGGGTGTTCGCCAGCTTCTCGCCGGCGCCGTGGGGCGGTCCCGCCCAGCAAGGCTATTGGAACGTCGAAGCGGGCTTGGGTGTCATCGCCCACACCGCGGACACCTTGAAGGTCGAGTTCCGCACCGGCATCGATCAACCCAGCGGTGACGAATCGTTCGCGTTCAGCCACGTGCAGGTCTGGGTCCGCTGACCGCAGGGTCGAACTCGGCTTCGGGCACGGCGGGGCACATTGCCGCGTTGCCGATGGGCAGGTAGGCTCCGCGCCATGCTTTCTCTTCTCCGCCCGATCAGTTTCCGCCGCATCACCGAACACCCGTTGCGCGCCGCGATGACCGCCACCGGCATCTCGCTCGGCGTCGCGGTCTTGGTCGCCGTCGTCACGGTCAACCACGGCATCGTCGGGTCCTTTGCCGACACGCTGGACGAGATAAGCGGCAAGGTGCATCTCGAAGTCCGCGGCGGCGACACTGGCATCGATGAGGATCTTCTCGAGCAGGTTCGCTCCGTTCCAGGCGTCCAGTTCGCTACCCCGGTCATCCAGCGCGTGCTCGACGTGGCGGACGGGCAGGGCGACTCGCTGGCCATCCTCGGCATCAACTTCACCGAAGATCCCAAGGCAATCCGCTTCTTCTACAACCTGGACCCCGACGAGTTGAAGCGCCAGGACGCCACCAAACAGGCCGCGGAAGACTTCGACGCCGACCCGTTCGCCCTGCTCGATGCCCGCCGTCAGTTGGTCGTGACCGAGCAGTTCGCCGCGCGCTGGCACAAAAACAAGGGCGAGACCATCGACCTGATGACGCGCGACGGCCGGCAACCATTCACGATCTACTCCGTGGCCAAGGCGCGCGGGCCGCTCAAAGCGATGGCGGGCAACCTCGCGATCATGGACTACGTGGACGCGCAGGAGACGTTCGGCCTGATCCGGCGGGTGGATCGCTTCGACGTCGCGGTGATGAACGCCGGCCAGGACGGGCAGATCGAAGCGGTCGCGGTCGCCTTGCGCAAGTCCTTGGGCGGCAAGTACGACATCGAACGGCCGGGCAAGCGCCAGGAACGTCAGGAGTCGATGCTGCGCAGCTTCAAGCTGGCCCTGGCGATCGGTGCCGGAGTCTCGCTGATCGTCGGCATGTTCCTGATCTACCACACGTTGTCGATTTCGGTGGCCCAGCGTCGCACCGAGATCGGCATCTTGCGCGCGGCGGGCGCGACCCGGCGGCAGATCGTCGCCCTGTTCACCACCGAAGGCACGCTGTTCGGTCTGGCCGGATCGCTGCTCGGTCTGGGCCTGGGCGCCGTGCTCGCCCGCGGCATGCTCATTCAGTCCGCGGAAAGCATAGGTGAATTGTACATGCGGGTGGACAGTCCGCAAACCGAAGTGCCGCCCTGGGCGCTGGTCGCGGGTCTGGTGGCCGGCACGCTCTGCTCAGGTCTGGCGGCGCTGTTGCCGGCGTGGCGGGCGAGCCGGCTGTCCCCGGTGGAAACGATTCGCAACACCGCCTATGACTTCAAGAGTGGCCCACCGGATCTGCGGTTCACGGCGCGCGAGTGGGTGGCGCTCGGGCTGTGGGCGCTCGTGCCGATTGTGGCGCAAGGACCTGCGATTCAAGGTTTTCCGGCGTTCGGGCTGTTCTCGATGTTCCTGGTCGTGCTCGGCGCCACGCTGATGAGCCGCTGGGCGGTGGTCGCCGGCAACCGCGTGCTGGGCCCGTTGTGCGCGAAATTCCTTGGCATCGAGGGACGCCTGGCCGCGGACAACGTCACCCGCAACGCCGGCAAGTCCTCGGTCACGGTCGCGTCGCTGATGGTCGGCCTTTCGATGGTGATGGGCTCGGCGATCCTGACCAACAGTTTCCGTTCCAGCATCGATACCTGGGTAAAGCAGACCGTGCCCGCCGACCTGTTCGTGACTTCAGGCAACATCACCGGCGGTATCAAGAACTCGCCGGTCGATCCCAAGCTGGCCGCCGAAATGGCCAAGTTGCCGGGCGTGGCGATGGTCGACCTGATCCGCCTGCGCAATATCGACTACGCAGATTCACGGGTGATGTTGCTGAGTTTGCAGACGCGCATCCGCTTCACCCGCCACAACGACTGGCCGTTGGTGAAGTGGTACGGCGAGCGCTCGAGCGTGCTGCCGGCGATGACGGCGGGCAAAGGCGTCATCGTTTCGATTACTTTCGCGCACAAGCACCACAAGCAGCCGGGCGACACGGTCGAACTGCAAACGGTCCATGGCCGCAAGAGCTTCCTGATCCTGGCGACCCTGACCGACTACACCAGCGACCAGGGCACGATCTTCTTGGATCGCGATCTGTACGTGCGTGAATGGGAAGACGAAATGGTCGACACCATCGAGCCGTACCTGCATCCCGGCGTGGACCCGGAGCGCGTGCGCCTGGAGATCGTGGCCAAGTGGGGCAAGCAGTACAAGCTTTTCGCCCTGACCAACGCGCAGTTCCGTGACGAGATCGCCCGGATGATCGAGCGCGTCTTTTCGATCACCCGGGCCCTGGAGTTCGTGACCATCTTCATCTCGCTGTTGTCGGTGGTGAACACGCTGCTGACGACGATCCTGGACCGGATGCGCGAGATTGGCGTATTGCGGGCGATCGGCATGGTCCGTGGGCAGTTGGCGCGGATGATCGTGATCGAGTCGACGGTGCTGGCGCTCATCGGCGCGGTGGTCGGCATCCTGGTGGGCACGGTCAACGGCATCCTGATCCTGACCGTGGTCACGGCGCAGGACACGGGCTGGGAGGTGCCGCTGCAATTCCCCTGGCTGAATGCGGTAGTCTACGCCGGAGTGCTGGTCATCGTCGGCATCGCCGCGGCACTCTATCCCTCGCGCGTGGCCGGTCGCGTGCAGGTCGTTGACGCGCTGGGCTATGAATGATCGAGGCTCAGCGAACTCGTACCAGGCGGAGCAGCAGCCGCTCGATCAGTTCGGTCTCGACCTGGGCCAGGCTCGGCCGAGGCAACTGCCGCTCGTCCAGTTGCCGCCACATCGTGGTCATGCGCACGCCCTGGAGACCACAAGGCGTAATTAGATCGAAGCCTTCCAGATGCGGGCAGACGTTGAGCGCCAGCCCGTGGAAGCTCCAGCCGCGCCGCACGCCCACGCCGATGCTCGCAATCTTGGTCTGCTCGTCGATCCACAGCCCCGAGAACCCTTCGCGGGTCAGGGTCGGCAGCCCGAACGTCGCGCACGTTTCCAGCATCGCCTGCTCGAGCGCGCGCACGAACGCCGGCAAATCGCCCAGCGGCCCGCGCCCGATCGGTTCGGCCAGGCGCGTCAACTGCATCACCGGATACAGGACCAGTTGGCCGGGCGCGTGATAGGTGACTGAACCACCGCGAGCAATATCCCAAACGTCCACGGTCAGGCTATTGCCGGCGAGCTTGGTCGGCATCCCGAGCGGGCCGCGGCCATGGATGTGTTCGCGACCGCCGCGCCGCCCTAGCGTGATGGTCGGCGGATGTTGAACGGAAATCAGCAGATCCGGCGCGGTGTGGGGCCGCTCGACCGCCGAATCCATCATCGCCAGCGCGTCGCCGTAATCGCAAAGCTCGCCGTGCCCGCCGAGCCGCGTATCGCCGAGGTTTCGCCGACCTGGACGCAGCACCTGGGCCTGTGCCGCGAACGTCACCTGCGCTCCGGAGTGACATTCAGAAGCGCCCGCAGGTCCTCGACCGTCTGTTGGGGCAGCAGGCCCGTCGCCGCGAACTCGCGCTTCTTGCCGTGCGGCGTCGACGGCACTTCGCCCTGGCCGTGATCTTGCGTGGTATCGGGCTGGCCGAGCAGTTCCAGGACCCGTGGCATGACCCGGCGGCGCACGGACGCAACCTGGCGTTTCTTGTACTCCGAATAGCTGGCCCGCCCGGAGATCGCCTGCTCGTAGCTCGTGACGTCCATCACCTGGACTTCATAGGGGAAGAAGAACTGGATCTCGGGCTCCACGGCCTGCAGCGACAACACCTCGAGCATCTCGTCGAGCGGTTCGCCCTGCAGGTGCTTGCGCGCGACCTCCTGCGCTTCGGTCATGCGCTTGAACAGGGGATTGGCAAAGCGGATCATCTGCCGACAGGTGAACTGGATCGAGCGGTACTTATCGGAACTGTAGGGATTCCAGTCGACCTGCTCGCTGCCCGTCGGCTTGATGTCGAATTCGTGGACGGCCTTGGCGGTCTGGGCCTCGTCCAGTTCGCCGCGCTGGAACTTCTGCAGGCATTCGCGCACGTGGGTATCGTACGCCTCCAGGTCGATCAGCGTGTTGCGCGACCGGGTCGGCTTCACGTTGGGATACATGATGGTGTGCTCTTCCCGCAGCGCCCGCACCACGAACAGCGCGTCGACCGGCCGCTGCACGATGATGCGCACGCCGATGTGATCGAACAGGTCGTAGGCAACGTTCTCCTGCTTTTGCAGCAGCTTGAGCACGACCGAGCGCAGCGGCTTGGTCTCCTTCACTTCGAAACGCACCAGGGGCACGTCGAACGCGGCGCAGTGCAGGAATTGCGAACCGTCCTCGCGCGCGTGCACCTGCTCGACGAAGCGATTGAGGATTCGCTCGCGGATTTCACGGTAGTAGCTGTTCTGGAAGTAGTTCGCGGCGTGGGCAATCGTGTGCATCACGCGCAGGATCGCGCATGCCCACGCCATGCCCAGGTTGGAATCGACTTCGGGTTCGTTCGCCCCGGCCTGCACCGGCATGTCCAGTTCACCGGCGGCGAGACGGAGCAAGTCCAGAATGGGCATCGTGTCGAATTCCGCCGGCACCTGCACGCCGGGCAGTCCGGGCAGCAGCACGCCACGGACGAAACCGAGGGCTTCGACGCGCAGCCGCTCGACATCCTCGGCGTTGGACGCAATGTTCAGATCGTAGCCGTAGCGGGCGAGGAACCGGTAAGCCTCTTCGGGCCCTCCGCCCACGAGACGCAAGTGCGAGAGATCGAGGGCCGATCGTCCGCCGATAATCGTGTGCATCGTCTCCCAGGAGAAGACGTAGGTCGCCAGTTGCGGTGGCAAGGGACCCGGGCGGACGTGGACCACGGCCAACTCTTCGATACCAGCGGGACTGGTCGGACAGGGAGGACGCCTCTCGGCGGGCGAGCGTTCAGACTGCGGCCCACGTGCCCCTCGACATGTCGGCGCGCCGGTATCTGAGCGTACGGGGTGCCGGCACATAGCAGAAAGCGCCGCCGCTGTCCCGCGAAAAGTGCCGCCTGAAGCGCTTCAGGCCTGCGCGGCCCCGCTCGCCACGTGGGCCGGATCCGCGCCGATGGTCGCCAAAGCCTGGCGCCAGCACGTGTCCTGGTCCTGCGCGAACAGCAGCGACGCGTTGGCTTCGGCGGGCAGCCAGAGACCGGCGGCCATTTCCTGCTCCAGTTGCCCCGCCGTCCACGAGGCACGGCCAAGGAACAGCGCGTACTGGCGCGGCCCCTGGTTCTGCGCGATGTCGCGCAGCAGGTGCATCGACGAGGAGATGCGCAAACCCGGCAGGATGCCCGCGTGCGGATCGTAGCTCGCCAGGCCCGGTTCGTCCCGGTACAGCACCAGACCCGATTGCGGCTGCACCGGCCCGCCCAGCCACACCGTCCGCGGCAGGTCCGATTCATGCGGAATCCCAGCGCCTTCCAGCAAGGTCGACAGGTCCACCGGCGCGGGTCGGTTGATGACCATGCCGTACGATCCCCACGGGCCGTTCTCGACCAGCAGGATCACCGTGTGGTTGAAGATCGGGTCTGACAGGTTGGGCGCGGCAATCAGCAATCCGGGCGCAAGGCACTGGTCCACATGCGCTTGTTGGTTCCGTTCCGGGGTGTACGTGGCTCCGTTGCCCATGGGCTGCCTCCGGTCCGTTGCAGATGACGCGCGTCGATGAACCTTCTGCTCAATCTAGCTATTGCCACGGCCGGCGCCACCCGCATTTCTCATGACATTAGAAGTTCTCTGTGAAGTCATGGGGATGAGACGTGTACCTGGAGTTCACCCGTGCCGGGATGGATGCCGCGAACGGTCAGCACGACCGCATCCCCCGCCTGACCGCCGGCTGCGTGAACGGGCACTTCGAGCGCGAGCACCGGCACGAATGCCAGCCATTGCCCGTGCGCCAGACTGCGGACCAGTTGCGCGTCCAGACGCATGCCGATGCCGCGCCCAGCCAGCCACAGCAGCTTGAAGTAGCGATCGCCGCGACGCTGCCACTGGCGCCGATCGGTCTGCCCGGCCTCGGCTTCCACCATGCGCGCGGCGACTTCCTGGGCCGTGTAAGGCGCCCGTTGTCCGCGCAGGTGGGCCAGGATCTGCCGGTGCGCCACCAGGTCGCCGAACCGTCTCAGCGGCGACGACACCTGCACGTAGGCGGGCAACGCCAGCACGCCGTGGGGCTCGGGCTGGGTCAGCGTGCGCGTCGGCTGCAGCGTGCGCAGGATCGAGTGGATGTCCGCGGGATCCGTATACAACCCTGGCGGCAGCGGCGGCTGGTTCGGCCGCGGCTGGCTGCGGAACGGCACGGCCAGGCGCTCCACGACGCAGAACTTCGCGGCCTGGGCGCAGCACAGCACCATCGCTTCGGTGACCAGCCGCCGCGCTGGACTCGTCTGACTCGAATTGTGCAATTCCAAGGCCTTGTGTCTGGGCGCCTTGACCTCCACGTCGGGTTTGTACAACAGGTACGCACCGTTGCTGATGCGCTCGGCCTCGGCCGCCCGACACGCGTCGAGCAGCGTGCGCAGCGTTGCGATCTGCTCGGCCCGTCGCAGATCGGTCGCCGTCGCCTCGGCTGCAACCGGCGTCTCGTCCAGAAGCGCTGCATCCACACGGTCATAGCTCCACGCCGCCTCGATGCGCACCTCCGCTTCCCGCACGCTGCCGTCGCGCATCCGCCCCTGGGCATCCAGCCCCACCTCGAACACGATCGCCGGCTGCCACACACCCGGCAGCAGCGAGGCCCGTTCGCGCGCCAGTTCGTCCGGCAGCATGCCGGCCACGTAGCGCGGGTGATATAGCGTCGCGCCGCGCCGGTTCGCCTCTCGATCGCCGGTCGATCCCGGCGGCAACCAACAGGAAGGACTCGCGATCGCCACCCACAGCCGCCAGCCGTCGGCCTCTTTCACCGCCCACAGCGCGTCATCGACCTCGTGCGGCGCGTCGTTGTCCAGCGTCAGGAACGGCAGATCCAGGCGCTGGATGTCGCGGCCCACCGTCGGCTGTTCGGCCAGGCTTTCGACGACCTCGCGCGGCCACGGATCGCATACGCCGGATCGCAGCAATTCCAGGTCGTCGTGCGCGTCCCACACCCCCAGTTCACGCAACAGATCGGCGGCGTCGCGCGGGCTGGTCGTGCCGGTTCGACTGCGCTGCCGAAGCAAGAGAGCCATCGCCGGATCCTGCAGGTCGCGCGCCCGCACGAAGGCTTCCAGGCGCTGCGTCCAGGCCAGATCGCGCGCCGGAATTTGCCGACCCAGCCGGATACCATCGATCTGCGTGAGAAAAGGCGCGATCTCGATGGACTGCCGAGCCTCCGCCTGCCGTTGCTCCTGCAGCGCCTGCCGTTGTGCCGCCGTGCGCCGCTCCACCTGGCCGCGTTCGAGGGCAAAAGCGTCGTCATCCAACGCGATCGCCAGCATCACCAGATCGCGCGTCGTCGGCGTCTGTTCGCCCAGCAGCAGTTGCGCGAGCTCGCCCACGCCGGTCGGCCGTTCCGCGCACAGCGCCCAGGCCGCGTCCAGATCGGCATGAGTCACGCGCGCTTGGGCCAGCCGCGCCAGCGCTTCGGCTTCTTCCAGTGTCGCCACCGTCGTGTTGAGCGTCGCCAGCAGCGCATCGCGTTCGATCTTGCGTACTTCTGGCCCTTGCGGACTTCGCGTCTCGACCCGCAGCTGTGTGCCTTTGGTCGCCAAGAGTCGCCCCGGTTGCGCACCACCGGTCGTCATTCGCACCAGGATCGCAGTCACGGTCGGGCCTCTTCGCGCAGCTTCTGCGTCAGCGTGGTAAAGCGGTGGATCGGCGCCTCGTTGCGCACCGCCCTTTCGATCGCCGCCGGTTGGCCGACGATGCACACGAAGCGTCGGCCGCGTGTCAACGCCGTGTACAACAGGTTGCGCTGCAGCATCACCCACTGCTGCACATGCAAAGGCAGCACCACCGCGGGGTATTCACTGCCCTGGGCCTTGTGGACCGTCACCGCGTAGGCCAACTGCAGTTGCTCGAGGTGGGCCACCGGATAGTCGACGTCGCGATCGCCGAAGCGGATGAGCACCGAAGGCTGCAGAACCTGCTCGGTCGACAGGGCCATGCCCGCGCCGAGCACCCGGCCGATGTCGCCGTTGAACACCTCTAGATCATAGTCATTCTTCGTTTGCAGCACCTTGTCGCCGACGCGCAGACCGCCCGGCATGGCTGCACCGTGCGGATTCAAGGCCTGGCGCAGCGCCTCGTTCAGCGCCAGCGTTCCCAGCGGACCTTTGTGCATCGGCGTAAGCACTTGCACGTCGGTCACCGGATCGAAGCCGTGGCGGCGCGGCAACCGGTGCGCGACGATCTCCAGCACCGCGGCGACGATGTCTTCGGGCGTCTCGCGCGGCACCAGGAAGAAGTCGCCCGCACTGCCCGCCGCCGCCGACTCGGGCAGGCGACCGTGACGCACCTGCGCGGCATTGCGGGCGATCAGCGACCCCTCGCCCTGGCGGTAGATGCGGTCCAGGGCGACCACCGGCACCACGTCCGACTCGATCAGATCGTGCAGCACCGCGCCGGGACCGACCGATGGCAACTGGTCGGCATCGCCCACCAGCAGCAGGCGCGCACCCAACGGCATCGCGGCGACGAGCGCTTCGGCCAGGGGCACTTCCATCATCGAGACCTCGTCGACCAGCACCAGATCGGCCTCGAGCGGACGTTCGGCATCGCGGCTGAAGCGCCCCTTGCGCGGGTCGAATTCCAGCAGGCGGTGCAAGGTCTTGGCTTCCTGACCGGTGGCTTCGGCCAGGCGCCGGGCAGCGCGTCCAGTCGGCGCGGCCAGAAGGATCCGCTGGCGATCCGGCGCCAGGCACGCGAGCAACCCTTTGACGATCGTAGTCTTTCCCGTGCCCGGCCCACCTGTCACGATCAGCAACCCTTGCCGCAGCGCCGTGGTCACTGCCACGCGTTGCTGCCCTTGCAGCGCAAAGCCCAGCGCCGCCTCCGCCAGCACCAGCCTCGCCTCGATCTCCTCGGAACTCTGTGGCCTCGCGGTCTTTTGCAGGTCCACCAACCGCTGGGCCAGCCTGGCCTCCGCTTGCGCCAGTTCCGGCAGGGCCAGGGCCGGTCCCGCGTCGGTGTCGATGCGCTGCGCCCGCCCCTCGTCGCACAGCGCTTGCACAGCCGGATCCAGGACTTCCGGGTCGACGTCCAACGCCTCGCTAGCTTGGGCCCGCACCAGCGACTCCGGCGGCGCGGTATGGCCATGTCCGGCCAACTCCTGAAGCACGAAACGCAATCCCGCGCGCAGGCGCTGCGGCGCGTCGGCCGGCACGCCTACCGCCTGCGCAATCCGGTCCGCGGTCCGAAAGCCGACGCCCACCATCTCGTCGGCCAGCCGGAAGGGCTCCGCGCGCAACAATCGCACCGCATCATGGCCGAACCGTTGGGTAATCTTGGCCGCCAGCGCCGGGCCGATGCCGTGACCGTGCAGGAACACGTGGGTCGCCTCAGCTTGCACCTGGGCCTGCAAGCGCTCGACCAGCATCGCCCGCGTCTTCGGACTCAGGCCCTTGATCCGGCACAGGAGTTCCGGTTCGGCGCGCACCTTCTGCAGCACGTCGGCGCCCAGTTTCTCGACCAGGCGTTCGGCCAATTTCGCGCCGATACCTTCGAAACGCTTGGACTTCAGGTATTCGACCACCCCGCGCTTGGTGGACGGCAGGGCGGGGCGCGCCTCTTGGACCCGGAACTGCACGCCGTAGCGCGCATCCTCCTCGACTCG
>CAYHHL010000015.1:0-54601 GCA_964356325.1 uncultured Enterobacteriaceae bacterium
ATCGTCGGCAGCCTGTTGCCCTACCTCGGTACCTTCCAGTCGCAGGTCGTGTTCGCCTGACCGTCCGCCAGATCCGCTGTCAGCGCCGCTGCAGGCGTCGTCGCGTCGGCCAGGCCGATGACCACGACCTTGCCGGTCAGCGCGATCTGGCTCACGTCGTCGATCGCGGTCACACGCAGGTTCTTGCCGGCCGGCACAGGACCGAGATTCCACAAAGTCGCCGGGTTGGACGCGGGCTTGGTCGAACCGACGACAGTGGCGGTGACAGTGCTCTTGCCCGGCTTGGCGCTGGCCTTGAGCAGCCCGCCGACCAGCGTGAAGGAGTCGCCCGCCGCCAGGGCGAAGGCGAACTTGGTCGTCGGAGCCACGTCACCCTTGGCGTCGACCGCCTGGGCGCCGAGACCGACGGCAGCGTCCAACTCACCGCCGCCACTGGTGATCCATACGGGACGCAACAGGCGCGCCGAGAGTTCGCCGTCCGCGAGCGCCGCACTGCAGCCGCCCTGGTGGCACTGCTTGCCGCCCGGACAGTCAGCGTCGACCTTGCACATGGAAGGGCCGCACGCGCCGGTGTCCTGGTCGCAACCGCAGGCAAAGCGCAAATCGGGGCAGTTGGGCGTGCCGAGGAAGCCCGTGCAATCGCTGTCCACGGTGCAGATGAGCTTCTTGACGCAACAACCTGCCGTGCACGTGTAGTCCGCGAACGGCTTGGGGCACAGGCTGAGGTCGGCCTTGCCGTTCGGATCGTTGCACGAGGGCAGGCCGCCGCCGCAGGTGCTGATGTCGGGCGCGGCGATGTCTGGGCCGGCGTCCACCGTCGCGCTGGCGTCCACCGTCAGGCCAGAATCGGTGATCGCGTCAGCCGGTGCTTGGCCGTCGACCTTGGCGTCCGGCTTGTCCGCGGCGACCTTTTCCGTGCCGCAGGCGCCAAGAAGCAGGCCGCACACCAGGACGATCCAACCATTTCGCAGTGTTCGCATGTCACCCTCCAAAGGCGGCGGCAGCATAGCGGTTTCACCGAGGGGCGACAACGGCGCCACGGTTGGCGAAGTGTGTGCAGGAATGTTCGGGCCAAGCTACGAGAAGCGCGACTGGCCTTTCTTGACCAGCAGTTCGAGCGGCTGGCGGTTGTCCTTCTCGTCGGGCGGCCGGACCTTGGCGACCCGGGTCGGATCCTGCTCGCTGCAGCGGGCTTCGAACCAGGCCAGCCGCTTGGCGTCGATGCCCACGCGCACCGCGAAATGGCCCAGGACACCGCGTGCGGTCCGCTCCGTGGCCCGGGCGGCCTCGATCGGCAAGGGACGCTCGGGATGCGGCTTGCGCAAGAGCACTTGCCGCAAGGGCCGGATGCCCGCGCCCGCGTCGCCCAGATCGATGCGCAACTGCATGAGAGTGCGAAGCAAGGCCAGGATCTCGCTGGGCTCGGGCGGCGGGGTCGCGACGGCGTCAGCATCGGGCTCGGGCTCGGGCGGCTGCACGAGGGCCCAGGCTTGCCACAGCAGTCCGCGGGCTTTTTGCCGCAAGGTCTTGTCCACGCTGGGAAGGCGGACCGCGGCGGCGATGAAGGCGGCGTCGTCGGCGAGGATGGCCATCCAGGCGGGTACGGGTACGGGAACGGGCTCCGGTACGGGTTCGGGTACGGGAACGGCTCGGGCTCCGTCCGCAGCGGCACGCTTGCGCTTCACGGCGTACCCCCTACCATACCGGAACTAGGTAACTCCCTGAACTCCAGGCGGGTTCCCTTCACGATGTGGTGGCGCCTGGCCTCCCACGCCGCCAGTTCCAGCACGTAGCGGGACTTGGCGCCCACTCCGCGCGATTGCTCGTTCAGCGCCGGCACGTCTTCCAGCACGCCGACGACGCGCCAGTCGCCATCCACGAAGATCATGTCCAGCCGGATCAGGGTATTGCGCATCCAGAACTGCCAGTCGCCTTCGCCCGGCATGAAGAACAGCATTCCGTGCAAGGGCTCCAGACTTCTCCGGAACATGAGACCCTGGCTGCGTTCGGGCTCGGTGCGCGCCAACTCGACCTGGAACGATGCGCCGTCCTGGGCGTCCATGACGCGCAATTCACCTCTGGCGACCAGGGGCGTCACGGTAGGGCCTGCCGCGGCAAGTGCGCTATTGGGCTGAATTTGCGGCGGCGGCTGCGCGACTTCGGGCGGGTTCGCCGACGCGCTGACCGGCGGACGCCCGCACGCCCACAGCAGGCACACCAGCGTCAAGTTGCGCGCACGCCAAGCCATCGGCACTCCGCTTCGGACCCGCGCCCGCAGTCGCTATCGTCGCCCAGGGCCGCGCCGGCAACAAGGCTTGAACGACGCAGCGTCGACCAACTGCCGGCATCAAGCCTCGTGAGCGCGCATCCCGATCGACAACACCGCGATACTGCGCCGGATCGACACCGGCACAGCGCAAGGCGTCGTCAGTTCGAACGGCCCGGCCTCCTCCGCCATGTCTGGGCCGTCCGCCTGACCCAGACGCTCAGCGGCCTGGGTGAAGCGCGGATCGGGGTGCAACAGTTCGAGGCCCAGGCACAGTTCAGCCAGTCGCAACTCAGCTTCTTCGCGGACCATCTTCTCGTAACGGCGGTCCAGGCCCGGTGCCTGCGCCAGCACCTGACGTAGCGCTCGAAACGGCTTGGGTCCGGCCAACGCCTGCTGCACGGCCTGCTTGCCTCGCCCCGAACTCAATGAATTCGCAAAAGCTTCTGCCAGGGCATAGCCATCCGCGCTTTCCAGGCAGGGCACCTCGATCCAGTCGTCCTCGCTGAACAGTCGCTGCTGGAACGCCTCGGCGCGGGCCTGCCGATCGCGTCCCTTGGTCAAGGTGAAGATCTCGCCAGTTCGCGGGTTCCAATGGCTCATGCTCAGCGGACTGGCCTGCACGCACAGGCGCACCAGCGCGTCCCAGTCGCCGCGCGCGGGCTGTGGTGGCGTTGGAATCTCGGTAGTTCGCTCGTCTCGGTCGTGTCGGTCATGCATGAAGGTCGTTCCCGGGCTTGGCAGCCACGGCGGCGGTGGGCGATGCTCGCGGCGATGCGACAGTACCAGCTGGCCGAAATCTACACCAACCTGCGCCGCGCCCTGACCGCGGGACGTGAGGCGGAGGCAGCGCGCTGGCTGGGCGAAGTCCTGGGCGTCGAACTGCCGAGCAGGCTGCCGGCCTCGGTGGCGCGCCTCAAGCTGGAGCCGATGCTGACGTATCGGGGCTTCAAGCCGGCGGAACTGGCGATGCTGGCGGCGGACGTCAAGCCCGTGGTCAAGTTCGAGGACCTGCCGATCGAACTCGCAGCCGAGTTTACCGCGCGGCACGGCGAGCACTACCAGATCGAGGCGAGCGCGCCATACCGAAAGGATTACCTACTGTTGAGGTCCAGGCCGCTGCCTCCTGGAACGCCTGGGCCGGACCGTCTGGTGGCGCTGTACGTGAGCCGCGACGACGCCGCCTCCCGGTTGCGCCGCCTGGAGGCAACCGCGCGCGAGGACTTCGCCGGCAGCGGTGCACTTCTCGGCTTTCCACCCTGTTGCGTCGCGGCATTCGCGGCGGATTTCGAATCGAGCCGGCGCGATCAGGACACCCTGAACGACGACGCCTGCCGTCGGGTGTTGACGAGCGCGCGGCCCGGGTTGCCGGCGCTGAACCCGCTGAGCGATCTGGAACTGCTGGGCTTCTACCCCTGCCGGCTCGATTGTCCGCAGGCGCTGGCAATAGCGAAACGCAATGTCGACGCGTTGTTGCGAACGAGGCCGACCTTGCTGCCGGTGCTGCGCGAACGGCTCGCCCGGCCCGTCCTGTTCTGGCGCCTGCCGTTCTTCGCCACGCTGCCGGGTCAGCTCGAGGGCGATGCGCTGGTCTACGGTGCCGACGCGGCCAACCCGCAGCAGGACCAGGCCAGGGTCAACGCGTTCCCGGACCCGGCGGTGCGTCGCGTGCAGGCCTTCTTTGCCGCGCACCTCGGCGCGTGGCTGGCGGGCGGAGACCGGCTGAGCGTCACCGGGCAAGGCCTGGAGATACGCCACGGCGATCGACTGGTGCGAACTGTGCCGATGCAACCCCGCGATGCGCCGGTGGTCGTGACGTGGCGAACCTGGCCGGAGAAGTTTTTTGATCCTGGGGCCGGTCCCGCGCAACCTATCCCCCGGACGACCTGATGCGACTCGCAGCGACGTGGCTCCCAGCCACGCTGTTCCCGGGCCGCGCTGCCTGGATTCAAGCCCGGGCCGAGGTCCAACGAGCGCCTGCGCGGCGAACGCAAGCCCGAGCGGCAGTTGACACGCTGCACCTCGGGGCACTAAAGTAGGCCGGCTCGGAGGCTAGTTCTACTCAAAAGGTCAGCGTTTTTTCCGAACGGCCCGTGGACGGCCCGGTGATTCGAAGGCCCGGAGCAGAGCTTGGCAGCGGTGAAGATCGCGCGGGCGCAGCGGTGGCGAAAGCCGCCCGGATGGAGTCTAAACAGCATGTTGCGCCAGTATATCGCCATGACAGCAGGTGCCCTGTGCCTGGTCGTCGCAGCCGCCGTCGGCGCGGAAGAGGCCCCGGCCCCTGCGGCTGAACCCGGGACCATCGATCGCCAGCTCGAGCAGGGCAAGGCGTACATCGACCGGCTGCACCGCATGGTCAGCGACGGCTTTTCGGAACTCGAAGAGGCGCGCAAGTCGCAGAACATCACGCGGGTGAACTGCGTGAACGAAGCGCTGACCACCATGAAGGGGTTGATGCGCCTGGCCGAAAGCAACTACCTCGCCATGCAGGAATGCTCGTCCCGCAAGGATGCCGCCTGCGCCGAACACGAGTACGTGAAGATCTCGATCGCGTTCAACAAATCCGAGGAACTCGACGGTCAGCTCAAGGGCTGCGGCGGTCCCTCGGTCGATGGCGCCATCGACGGACGTCCGTACATCGAAAAGACCATCGACCCTGATCTTCCGGACATCGACCCGACCCTGGGTTTGACCGACATCCCGCCCCTTCTGGAAAACCCTCCGTCTGCCAGCCCTTTCCTTTGCGAAAACGGCATTTGCCCGCCGCCTGTGCCATAGGGCCAGCGCCGGAATCGCTCGGTCTCCCGCGGTACACGATTGCGGATCGCCGGGTGCAACGTGATGGCAACACTGGGACTTCGGGTACGGCCCGACAACCAGGACGGTCGGACAGGGTCTCGAACGAGGTAGCATCATCGTGCAGTACTCGCGCTTTTTTTCTCAGCTGAACGGCGTCTCCAGCGTGCATCGGATCCTCGGTGGCTGCGCCCTCGCCCTGGCGATCGGCGTTCCGGCCGTGGCTCACGCGCAGACCGCGGCGATGGGCCTGCCCGTGATCGCCAAGGATCGCGGGCTGCGCAGCGGTGACTTCGTGCTGCACCCCAGCATCACCGTGCAGGGCCGCCACGACACCAACCTGTTCAACGGCAACGCCCTGGACAATCAGCCGGTCGGCGCCACGTCGATTCGCATCATCCCGCGCCTGTCGCTCGCCAACGATCTGACCAGCAACACGACTTTCGTGTTCACCTCGGCCGGCGACGCGCGCATCTACGTGTCCGACAACAAGAACGTCACGGCGCAGGACAATTTCGGCGGCAATGCCAACCTCGACCTGACGTTCGGTCAGCGCAAGGCGATCGCCTTCTCGGTATTCGACCACTTCACCCGGGCCCTGCGCGCGAACAACTGGGAAACGCAGACCAGCCTGAATCGCAACAGTAATGACGTAGGCGGCCGCGTCGAGTTCCACCCTGGTGACATCCCAGAGCGCCGGCCGTTCAACGTCGCGCTGATGGGCGCCTACTCGATCGACCGCTTCCAGGACTTCCAGGCCGGCGACACCAACACCGTCCGCACCCGCATGACCGGCTCTTGGCGCTTCCTGCCCAAGACCGCCGCCATCCTCGACACCAGCTGGGACTTCCGTAATTCAGCGGACTCGAAAGATTCGCTCGCCAAGTCAGGATTGTCGTTCAGTTCCACGCCCTTCCGAGCACTCGTCGGCCTCGCCGGTGCCTTGACCAAACGCGTCAGCTTCCAAGCCCAGGGCGGCTGGGGCCTGTCGCTGCACAGCGCGGGCGAAACGTACAACAGCTACCTGGCCACGGCGTCGGTAGGAGTACGTCCCAGCGAGTCGACGCGCCTGACGCTTGGCTACACGCATGACTTCCGCGACGTGTTCTACGGTAACTTCATGCAGTTCCATCGCGGGTGGCTGTATCTTCATCAAAGGTTCGGTAGCATCATGGACGTTCGCGCCCAGTTCGGGGCGAGCTATGGCACCTACGGGGCGTACATACCCACAGTCGCGGTCAAGATCACCCAGAAGAATCGCCGCGACGTAGCCCTGGATGGCGGCATCACCGCAGCGTTCGAAGTAGCACGTCTGATCAGCATGGACATCGGCTATTCGCTGCGTTCGGTCATCACGGACTACCAGATCAGCTCGGTCGGGCTAGCCGGGGGCGACAGGATCCTCGATGTCGGCGCGTACACGGCGCACGAGATCTTCGCCAGCTTGACGCTGCGGTACTGAGCCCTCGGCTGCACGACTGATCCACAGCCGGGCGGTGGGGATTCAGCGCGGCGCCTGCTTGTTTCCAAACGGTAGCTTGCTTCGCGTCTGGTCAGCCCGGCGCGGCGTCCAGTTCACTTCGGGCAGGGAGATTCAGCGCTTGTCGGTCGGATCGCGAGAACCAAACCACGGCGGCGGCCCGGCCCGCACGGCCGGTCAACTCCGCGCGCGGGTCCGCCAGCCCTGGGCCAGCGCCGTCCTGGCCGCTGCCTGTTTGCTGCTCGGCGTCGGTTGTTCGAGCACCGCGCCGGCCAGCTACTCCGACATCAAGACCGACTTCCGCACGGTGATTCAGTCCGCAAGCCTGGGTCCTGGCGATGAATTCGAGGTCCGCGTCTACGAGGAACCCGCGCTCAGCGGCCAGTTCGTGGTCTCGGCCAACGGTCAAATCGACTATCCGCTCGTCGGCACGATCACGGTCGAGGGCCTCGCCGCTTCCCAGGTCGCGGAGATGCTGCGCCGTCGGCTCAAGCAGGGTTTCCTGCGCAGTCCCTACGTCGTGGTTCAGGTCAAGAACTTGAATTCCAAGAAGGTATTTGTGCTCGGCGAGGTCAAGGCGCCCGGGCGTTTCCCGTACTCCGAGCGCATGACCATCGTCGAGGCGGTGACGCTCGCGGGCGGTTTCAACAGCCTGGCCGAAAAGAACTACGCCATCGTCACCCGCATCGACGCTTCGGGCCAGCATCGCATCCCCGTCCCGGTGGAGAAGATCATGCAGGGACTTTCGGCCAATTTCACGTTGCAACCAGGGGACATCATTTATGTTCCCGAGACGATCATGTAATGGCCAAGGAAACGCCAGCCAAGGGTGCCAAGCCGGCCGAGCAGTTCGTCCCAGACGAGTTGGTGGCCCGCGCCATCGAAGTGCTTTCCACGCGGCGCTGGTGGTTCATCTTGACCACGGCCCTCGTGTTTACCGCTGCCATCGTCGTCACGCGCCACCAGAAGCCGGTGTACCGCGCGACCGGTCTGCTGCACATCGATTCGTCGCCGCCCAAGGTGCTGTCCGAGGTGAGCGAGGTCGTCACGCTGGGCGCCGGCACCTACTTCGGCAATCGGCAGTACTACCAAGCCCAGACCCAGATCCTGCAGTCGCGCGACGTGGCCCAAATCGTGGTGAACCACCTGCACCTCGCCACGGACGAGCACTTCTTGGGCATCAAGGACGCCGACCCGCCCCTGACCCGCGAACAGAAGGAGCGGGCGATCACGAGCGCGGATCCCGTCGGCATGCTGGCTTCGCGCGTCCTGGTCGAACTGGCGGACGATTCGATGATCGCCAAGATCTCGGTCGAGGACACGAACCCCGAGTTTGCCCAGCGCACGGTCAACGGCCTCATGCAGGCCTACCGCGATCGCAACCTGGACAAGAAGCGCGGTCAGGTGCGGGAAGCTTTCAAGGATCTCCAGGTCATGCGCAGCAAGCTGGAATTCAAGAAGGACACGTCGCAAAACGAGTTGTACCAGTACGAGAAGCAAAACGACTTCAGCGAGAACCGCCGCGTCGCCACCAACGAGCGGATCCTGGCCCTGAACCGCGACTGGCGCGAGGTCCATGCGCAACGGGTGCGCGCCCAGCAGGAAGTGCAACAACTCAAGCACTACCGGGGCAGCAAGGACATCTTCTCGGCGTCGGCGCCGGCGCTCATGCACGACGGCTTGGTCGGCGAGTTGAAGAGGCGCTGGCTGGAACTGGACATCCGCCGCAAGGACTTGGAAACCACGTACTTGGAGAAGCACCCCAAGGTCGAGGCGGTGACCGGCCAGATGAATCAGATCGTCCAGCTCGGGTCCAAGCACGTGACCGCGATGTACGACGCCGCGGTGCAGACTTACAGCGCTGCGGTCGCGCTGGAGGACGAACTGTTCGGGCAACTGCAGAAAGCCCGCGCCGAGGATGCGGAAATCCGTCAGTCCAAGATCCAGCACGACCAGATCCAGGCCCGCGCGGACGAAGACAAGATGTTCTACGAGAAGGTGGCCAAGCGCCTGGCCGAAACCGACATGACCCGCGACGTGGGCGTGAACAACGTCTCGATCCTGGACATGGCGACTGTGCCGCGTGCGCCGATCCGCCCGAACGTGCAGTTGAATTTCGTCATCGGCTTCCTGCTGGCGCTGTTGGCGGGCTTCGGCGCGGCGCTGCTGGCCGAGATGCTCGACAACACCATCAAGGATCGCAACGACATCGAACAGAAGCTGCGGATTCCATACCTCGGCTCGATCCCGACTTTCGCGCCGACCGCAACGGATGAGGGCGGCATCGTGCCCGACGGGCGCATGGACCTGTACGTGCACTTCCGACCGAATTCCCGGGTGGCAGAGGCGGCTCGCTCGGTGCGGACCAACCTGCTTTTCATGCGCCCGGACAAGCCGTTACACACCATCTTGATTACTTCGGGGCATCCGCGCGAAGGCAAGACCTCGACTTCGACCACGCTGGCCATCACCCTGGCGGCATCGAGCGGCAATTGCATCCTCGTGGACACGGACCTGCGCAAGCCGCGGCTGCACAAGGTCTTCAACATGACGAGCGACGTCGGCCTGACGAACTACATCCTGACCAGCGAGCCCGTGACCAAGTTCGTGAGGAAGACCGAAGTACCAGGCCTCGATCTGCTCGCGTGCGGACCGCTGCCACCCAACCCAGCGGAAATCTTGCATACCGAACGCTTCAAGCAACTGGTGCGCGAACTGATGGAGAACTACGACACGGTCATCTTCGACTCGCCGCCGGTCGAAATCGTGTCCGACGCGCTGGTCCTGGCGTCGCTGGTCGACGGCGTCGTCCTGGTCGGGCATGCCGATCGAAGCCGTCGGGATTACGTCGCGTCTGCCATCGCCGCGCTGCAAAGCGTGAATGCGCCGCTGCTCGGCATGGTCCTGTCGCGCACCAGCCAACGTGGCTCAGGTCATGGGTACTACTATGGAAAGGGTTATCGTCGCAAGGGCAACGCCTACCGTTACCGGTACGCCGTGGACCCCGACCAGGAGCGCAAGGACGAGGCCGAGCGACAGAAGCGTCGCGACGCCGCGTGAGAAGGCCGCATCAACTTCCCTACTTCCAAGTGCTTGTGTCCACGCAGTTGACCGCGCATGGCAATCTCGGGGATGCTAGGGTGCTCTGCGCCATAGATGCAAGCTCCCGTCGCCGATGCAAGAGTGCGCTGACCACGACGCCGTGACAGGTGTCAACCACAGGGCGACATGGACAAAGTCATCGGCATAGACCTGGGTACCACCAACTCGTGCGTCGTTCTCTACGACGGCGGCGTGCCCCACGTCATCCCTAACTCGGAGGGATCGCGCACCACGCCGTCGATGGTCGCGTTCACGCCGGACGGCCAACGGCTCGTGGGCAACATCGCCAAGCGCCAGGCCGTGGCCAACCCGGCCAACACGGTGTTCGCGACCAAGCGCATGATGGGCCGCAAGTTCAAGTCGCCAGAAGTCCAGCGAATGCAGATGACTTCGCCGTTCAAGATCGCGGCGGCGGACAACGGCGACGCCGGCGTGCTGGTGCACGGCAAGCGCTACACGCCTCCGGAGATCGGCGCCTTCGTTTTGCGGCAACTCCGTGACAGCGCACAGGAATACACCGAACAAGACATCAGCGACGCGGTCATCACCGTGCCCGCCTACTTCGATGACGCCCAACGCCAGGCCACCCGGGACGCGGGTCGGCTCGCCGGACTGAACGTCCTGCGCATCATCAATGAGCCCACGGCCGCGGCGCTGGCGTACGGCGTATCAGCGGAACAGTCTGGCACCATTGCAGTTTATGACCTCGGCGGCGGCACTTTCGATATCTCGGTCCTCGAGTTCTCGGGCGGTGTGTTCCAGGTCAAGGCGACCCATGGCGACACGTTCCTCGGTGGCGAAGACGTCGACGCGCGCCTGATGGACATGCTGATCGAGAGCTTCCGCAACGAGACGGGCATCGATCTGCACGCGGATCCGGTCGCTCTGCAACGGCTGAAGGACGCGGCCGAACGCGCCAAGATCGAGCTGTCCAGCCTGGAGGAAACCGAGATCTCCCTGCCGTTCCTGACCGCTGACTCCTCGGGGCCCAAGCACTTGCGGCGCATCCTGACCCGCGAAGAGCTCGAACAGCTGTGCTCGGACCTGATCGAGCAAACCATCGCGCACTGCAAGGATGCCGTCGAAGCGGCGGGCCTGCGCGTGGAACAGATCAGCGACGTGCTGCTGGTCGGCGGCATGACCAAGATGCCCTTGGTGCAGAAGCGGGTCGCGGAGTTCTTCGGTCGGCAGCCCAATCGCAGCGTCAACCCGGACGAAGCGGTGGCGGTCGGCGCGTCGATCCAGGGCGCGATCTTGGCCGGCGACGTGGGCGACGTGGTCCTGCTCGACGTCACGCCGCTTTCGCTCGGCATCGAGACCGCGGGCGGCGTGTTCACCAAGCTGCTGCCGCGCAACACCACGGTGCCGACGACCTTGACCGAGGTGTTCACGACGTCGGAGGACTACCAGCCCCTGGTGAACCTCCATGTCTTGCAAGGCGAACGGCCGCTGGCGGTGGACAACACGAGCCTGGCGCGTTTCGAACTGGTCGGCATTCCGCCGGCGCTGCGTGGCGTGCCCAAGATCGAGGTGACGTTCTCGATCGACGCCAACGGCATCCTGGCGGTCAACGCACGCGACCTCGGCACCAAGCGCGAACAGCAGGTCAAGGTGCGGGCGACGTCCGGGCTGTCGGAAGCGGCGATCGAGCGGATCCTGGCTGAAGCCGAGCAGTTCAGCGACGCCGACCGGGTGAACGTGGAAGTCGCCGAAGCGCGCCGCCGCATCACCGGGCTGGTGTACACCACCGAGCGATCGCTGGCGGAATCCGCGAACTACCTGACGGAATCCGAGCTGAACCAGATTCGCGAGGACCTGGAGAACGCGCGTCGGGCCGTGGAGACGACGGACCAGGGGCGCATCCAGGCTGCGCTGAAGGAACTCGAGAAGTCGGCGTTCCGCATCACCGAAGTCATGTACAAGGACCTCGCGTAGTCCGGTGTTCTTATGAGCCTCGCGTAGTCTGGTGTTCTTATGAGCAGCGAGCCCGAGATGGAGACCTACCAGCCCGATCACTACCGCCTGCTTGGCATTTCGGCTCGCGCGACGCCAGACGAGATTCGTAACCATTACAGGCGCTTGTCTCGGGTCTTCCATCCCGATCGACAGCGCGGTTCCGAAGCGGCGTCCGACTGCTTCAAGCTGATTGCGGCGGCCTACGCGGACTTGTCGGACCCGGGGCGGCGGCTCAACTACGATCGCAGCCTGATGCTCAAGGATCCGCTGCGCCTGGTGGACGATCCGCGCGCCGAGCGGGCCCTGGATGTCCTAGATCGTGTGGTGGCCCGCCTGCGTCGCAAGCCCGCGCTGTTGCCCGGCATGGCGCGCGGACGCGACCTGCGCGTGAAGCAGACGGTGCCGTTCGCGCGGGCGATGCTCGGCGGCGAAGTGACGGTGCACGCGGCGTACGAAGCGGTGTGCGCGCGTTGTGCGGGCAACGGCACCACGGAACCGCAGCGCAATCCGGCGTGCCACGTGTGCCTGGGGCACGGCCAGGTGCGCGTCGGCTTGCGTCGGTTGGAACAGACCTGCGGGTTTTGCCAAGGGCGCGGCGCGGTGCTGTTGGCGCCGTGTTCGGATTGCGCGGGCAAGGGCACTTTGGGCATCGATCAGGAAGTGAAGGTCACGCTGCCGCCACGGTGTCGCGATGGCGCGGTGGTGCGGGTGCGCGGCGCTGGCGAGAGGGCCGTGCTGGGCGGACTGGCCGGCGACCTGGTCGTGGTCGTGCAGGTCGAGGCGCATCCGCTGTTGCGCGCAGAGGGCGATGATCTCGTGTGCGATTTGCCGCTGACCTGGATCCAAGCGGTGGCTGGCGGTCGCGTGGCCGTGCCCACCCTGGAAGGCCGCGAGATGCTGACGGTCCCGCCGAATTCGCCATCCGGGCGAGAGTTTCGCGTGCCGGGGCGAGGCCTGCCGATTCCGGGCACGGATCGCCGCGGGGCGTTGCGGGTGCATGCGCTCATCGACGTGCCGACCAACCTGGAACCGGGGCAAGTGGAGGCGGTGCGGGCGCTGGAAGGGCTGCTGGGGGCACAGGCTTTCGCCAGGGTCATGGCTTACGCGCAGACCGTGCAGTCGCTGCAGCCGTGAAGACCGTCGCGGAATGGGGCGAAGTGCGGCTGATCGAAGCGTTGCGGCGCCTGTTCGATCGACCGGACGGTCCAAACGTGCTGCTGGGCAATGGCGACGACGCCGCGGTGCTGCAGTGCAAGCGCCCGTTCGCATGGACGATCGATTCCGTGGTCGAAGGCGTGGACTGGCTGCCCGGCGCGACACCGGACAAGGCGATCGGGCACCGTGCCGCCGCGGTGAACCTGTCCGATCTCGCGGCGATGGGCGCGCGGCCGGTGGCGCTGCTGCTGGCCCTGGAATTGCCGCCCGAAACCACGGTGACCAGCGTGCTGCAGGCTGCCCAGGGCTTGGTGGAGCTCGCGGATCGGCACGGGGCGCAGGTGCTGGGCGGCGACGTCGGACTGTCGCCTGGGCCGCAACGCTGGACGGTGACGGCGATCGGCGAGTGCGAGCAGGCGGCGATGACCCGCAGCGCTGCGCGAGTAGGCGATGCGGTGTGGCTGGCGGGCGAGGTGGGGCTAGCGGCTCTCGGGCTTCACGCGTTGCGCAAGAGCCCTCCGCCCCCGTTCGCCCAGCCGGCGATCCAGGCGTTCCTGTGGCCGCAACCGCGCACCGTCGAGGGAAGATCCCTGGCGCGCGGCGGAGTTCAGGCCTGCATCGACGTATCGGACGGTCTGGGGCTCGATGCGCAACGCCTGGCCAAGGCGAGCGGAGTGGCCTTGCACCTGGACCTGCCGCGGCCGCCCTGGCTGACCGACGCAGCCGAGGCGGGTTGGCGCGAACTCGGCGCGGATTGGCGGCAGGCTTGCGCAAGTGGCGGTGATGACTACGCCTTGCTGGTGACGGCGCCGCCCGGGTTGGACCTGCGCGACGGCTACGGCATCCCGCTTCAGCGCATCGGCCGCGTGCTGGACGGACCGCCGGGTCACGTGGAACTGCGGGTGGACGGTCAGGTCGTGGCGCCGGGCGGCTGGCTGCACGGCGGCTGAGGTCTGGCTCTCTTCGCTCACCTTGCCTTGCCGCTGCTGGGAGGCCTTGCTAGTCTGGCGGGCCATGGAACGCCGCACCTTTCTTTCGCTCTGCACCACTACCGTCGCTGTCGGAGCCGGCGCCCACCTGGGCCTGACCGGTTTGGACTCGACGGGCCCGTTTTGCCACGTCGCGGGCGAAGCCGTCTGTCCCGGCGCGTGGTTGCACGTCGACATCGCTGCGAACACGCCGCCGGGTTCACGACTTCAACTGGTGGTCCAGCACGGCCATCGCCCGCATCTCGGCGCTTCGGTCGACGCCAGGCCGGGTGACCGCGTGCGCCTGGAGACCCCGTATCCGCACGACGATCTGATTCCGGGCGACTATGCCGTGCGTCTGGAGTTGTTGGCCCGCGGCGGCCGCATGCTCGAACGGCGTGAGGTCGGCACCTACCGCGTCGTGCCGTTCCGGTTCAGCGTATGAGCCGCGCCATCTGCAAGCCCTCGAAACTCCACGTGGGTGCGCTGTGCGCCGCGGTGCTGACCGCGCTGGCGCCCTGGACGGTGCGCGGCGACGACAAGGCCGCCGGCAAGGATGCGCCCCCCGCGGTCGCCTCCATCGAACTGCCACAGGCGCGCATCAACTCGGTCGACATCAGCCAGTGGCCGAAAGTACGCATCCTGGCGACAATCCTCGACAAGAACGGTCGGCCGGTCCAGCTCAAGGCGGTCAAGAAGCTGACGGTGGCGGACGGCAAGGACAAGACCAAGCCCGCGCACGTGGCGTTTCAGCTCGGCCAACCGCTGGAGAACCGCAAGGACGGCAAACTACAGGGGATGGACAAGGCGGGCGTCGGCAGCGCGATCACCTTCGTGGTGGCGGGCTACCAGGACGACGCGCTGCGCAATGGCAGTCTCGGCAGGCGTTTGCGCGAAGGCGTTGCCAGTGCGTTCAAACAGTTGGGCAAGACAGACCGGGTCAATCTGGTGTGGTACGGCGACCGCGTCCAGCACTACGTCGGCATCAAGGGCATGACCGGCAGCCTGGCGGACGAGGAGGAAGGCCGCGTCCACAACGAATGCAAGAAGGCGCGCGACGAGGCCCTGTCCGGCGGCCCCATTACCGGCGCGGGACCGGCGAGCAAAGAGAATCCCGGCCCCGCTCCCGGTACCGACCTGTGCGGCCTGACCAGCGAGCACAAGGCCATCGTCGATCTGCTGAAGGGTGACAACATCGCGTATGAAGGCTACTTCCCGCGCCTGTTCAACCTGGGCGAACCGTTCTTCCACTACTCGCGCTACTGCAAGCCGCCCAAGGAAGCGCTCAAGGGTTTCGGAGAGTTCTCGCCCGCCAACCTGGACGCGCAGAAGTCGAGCCGCGAGGAACGCAAGCGCAAGGGCGAGGTCGTGGACTTCGAGACCTCGGCGTTGGACGTCGCCTTGCGCATGGTCCTGCAGGACGGCAAGCCGGAGGAACAGAAGGCGATCGTGCTCATCACCGATGGGCGCGACGGCTACGTGAAGGACGAGCAGATCTGCCTGGAGAATCCACCCAAGCGTTGCGCCGAGATGACCGACAAGAAGAAGCAGCAGGCCTGCATGGGCGAGTTCCTGCAGGACCGGCGCATCCAGCAACAGGCGGATTTCAAGGCAAAAGCGCCGTTCTGGATCGGCCTTGCGCGCGCGGCGGGCGTGCGGGTGTTCGCAGTGGGCTTGGGCACGCTGGGGCGCGACTACGAACTGGACCGACTGCGGCTGCTGGCTGAGAAGACCGGCGGCACCTACCGGCGCGCCGATCGCGAGGAGAACATCGGCGGCGAAGTGCTCTCGACGATGCAGGAAGTGCTCGGGCAACTGGCCATCGAGTACACGATGCAGAATCCGGCCGAGGAGCAGAAGTCCTTGGACGTGAAGCTGCAGATCGAATTGGACCCGTCGATGGTGCGCGGCGACGTCACCCGGCTGGAAACGGCGATTGCGACGGCCAACCTGGCACCCAAGCTGACGTTTCGCGAAAGCACCGAGGCGTCGGTGCGCGGTCTCGCGGTCAAGCTGCAGGACCTGCTGGGCTACAAGCTCTACGTCGCGCTGGGCATCGTGGTGTTGATCGGCGCGGCGCTGGTGCTGCTCATCCTGTTGCTGTTGATCGCCCGCGGCATCGTCCGCAAGATCCGAGGCTAGGCCATGGCCAAGACGCCGCGCGCTGCCGATGAAGAGCAAGTCCCGAAGAACACGCTGGATACCGGCGCTGGACCGTCTGCGGCCCGCGACTACATCATCATCGGCGGCGAGAAGCGCAACATCGGCTGCAAGTGCGTGACCTACCTGGATGATCCGAGCTGGGGCTTCGCGCAGTTGGTGCACCCCGACCCGAACAGCGTGTACATCAACGACCGCAAGGACGCGGCCAAGCAGCCCTGCCTGACCCTGGCCCAAGCACAGTCCGTCGTCGACATGGTGGTCATCCACTCCGACATCACGGCCAGCTCGCGGGACTGCTACCGGGTCCTGAAGATGCGCGGGTTCTCGACGCATTTCATGCTCGACTGGGACGGCACCATCTATCAGGGCGCCGACCCGATGCGCAAAGCCATCCATGCTGCCTCGGAACTGCGCGGCGACGTGAACAATTTCTCGGTCGGCATCGACTACAACTGCCTGCAGATGAACTACGCCTCGGCCGTGGGCGAAGTCGACGTCGAGAAGGCGGGCCTCGGCGCGCAGGCGGCGGCGGGCGGCACCCGGCGTATGAGCGAAGTCATCGAAATCAATGGAGTACCCTGGAAGAGCTGGGGCTACACCGACGCGCAGTACGACTCGCTGATCAAGCTGTTGCGTGAACTGAACGTGAACTTCCCCAAGATCAAGCTGACCGCGCCGGTCGACGAGCGCGGCGAGATCATCTGGCAGGTGCCCGAAGCGCTGGACACCGAGAAGATGGGCATCTACGGGCACATGCACTTGACGCCGCAGAAGTTCGACCCCGGTCCGGGCATGGACTGGCCGCGGCTGCTGCAAGGGTTGACCAAGGAACACAATGAGTTTCCGGTCGAACTGAAGAAGGGCGTGACCATCGGCAGCCTGCTGACCGAAGACAAAGTGAATCAGCTCGCGGAGTTCTACTACAAGAACACCGAGCAGGACGAGGCGGGAGGCTACTACCCGATGGGCCTGGGCGGGCAATGGCACGGCGGCGTCCACCTGCACGGCAAGAAGGGCTCTGAAGTCCGTGCGATGTTCGACGGCACCGTGGTGGCGGCGCGCAACGGCAAGGCCCCGGAACTCGGCTCGAACAACTTCGTGCTGCTGCGCCACGATGTGCCGTTCGATCCCAAGGACGAGAAGAAGGTGTTCACCTTCTATAGCTTGTACATGCACTTGCTGCAGTTCGACACCGAGCTCGACCTGAGCAACGAACTGGACAAGCTGCTGCCGGATGCGCCTCCGGAATGGGTGGCCAACGCGCGCCGGAGCGTGAGCGGCAAGGACGAGGAAGGCGACGACGAGGCCACCAAGGAACCCGCAGCGGACAAGCCCAAGGTCGAGCCGGCCAAGACCAAGGCCAAGGCGGCCAAGGACAAGAAAGATGGCAAGAAGGCCGCGGACAGCAAGGGAAAAGCCAAGGGCAAGGCCACGGAAGGCGACGAGGACGACGAGGACGGTCCCAAGGAAGAGCCGGCGCCTTACCTGAGCGTCGACAAGCACCTGGCAGCGCTCAAGCGGGGCGACGTGGCACTGTTCGCGGCGGACGGCAGCGACCAGACCCGGGTGGCGGCAGGCAAACTCATTGGCAAGATGGGTACTTACGGGGAGGACAACGAGGACGCGGGCGTGCTGCACGTCGAGGTGTTCGCCGACGGCCGTTGGCGGCAGATGGTCGATCTGCTGGGCACGCACAGCGCGCACTGGGTCGAGCTCGAGGCCGATACGGACGACAACCTGGTCGTGGACACCGAGGACCTGCTGAGGATCGTGGTGCCGGACGCGGCGAGCCGAAGCAAGCGCAAGAACACCAGTTTCGTCACCTCGAGACGCCGGGTCGACGCCGAAGACGTCAAGCAGTTCTATGCGGGCGATGGCGATGATGGCGGCCGCGGTCGCGTCGTGCTGCGTGCGGCCATCACCCGGCACGTCAGTGAGTGGTGCGATCAGGTCGATTGGTTCAAGACCTTGGCGGCGGGCCAGGGCTGGACCGAGCGTTTGGATTCGCTCAAGAAGATCTTGCAGGACGACCGCGGCCGCTGGCGGCAGACCGTGTTCGCGCGGCAGATCACGAGGCAACTCCCATACATCTGGCTGACCGAGGAAGTCGCCAAGCACGCGGGGCTGGACACCGGCAAGGAGTGGAACGGCATCCTGTACCACTTCCACCCGGTGCATTTCGTGCTGTGGATGACGTTCCACACCAACACGCGGTTGCGGGTGCTCGCCAAGGGCCTGGACAAGAAAGCCCTGATGAAGTTGCGCGAGAAGGAGAAGAAATCCCAGGAAATCAAGAAGTCCGCGGGCGAGTGGCCGGAAGAGGACGCCGATGAGATGGGCGACGCGGACGAAGGCGCGCTGGACGTCAAGAATCCGACCGAGGTGCTCGGTGAGCTATGGGATGTTCCTGGAATGACAGGGGATTGGCGACGACGCGAAAGCGCGGACGACTGATCGCGCGATCTACCCAGAAACTAGCGGTTTTCTTGCCGCCACCGCAGACGCAGCTACTCTCGCGCCAGCCCATCAGCGAGGCCCGCCCGTGTCCGAGTCCCAGCCGCCCACCCGTCCCACGCTCGCGTTCTACCCCGGGTCGTTCGATCCGCTCACCAACGGCCACCTGAACATCATCGAGCGCGGCCTGCGCGTGTTCGATCACGTGCTCGTGGCATTGGCGAACAACTCGGGCAAGCAGCCGATGTTCACATTGGAGGAGCGCGCCGCGCTGATTCGCGCCGTGTTCGCCCACGAGCCCAGGGTGAATATCGTGATCTTCCAGGGTTTGATGGTCGAGGCGGCGGCCCATCACGGCGCGTCGGCGGTGCTGCGCGGCTTGCGCGGCGTGGCCGACTTCGAGTACGAGTTCCAGATGTCGACCATGAACAACCTGCTCCAGCCCGAGCTGGAAACCGTGTTCATGATGACCGAGAAATCGCACTTCTTCGTGTCATCGCAACTGGTTCGCGAAGTAGCCAGTCTCGGTGGCGACGTCCAGCCGCTGGTGCCGCCGGTCGTGCACCAAGCGCTGGCGGTCAAGCTCAAGAAGTAACGCTTAGAAAGGACGACGCAAAGCCATGCAAGGCGGGAACGCGACGCATGGGCAGCTCCTCGTGCGGTTACAGTAGCGGCAGCAACAAAATTATCGCCGAGCGATCAATCAAAACGGCCGCTTCAGAGCGCCGCGGACGATGCGTTCGAGGAAGTTCTGGCGGAACTCGATGCCGGTGTAGTTGATGTTGCCGCGCGCGAGCACGTAGAACACCGAGGGCTTGTAGATCCGGCCTTCGATGTCCGTCACGCCCAAGTCGATCGAGCCACCGCTGCTGGCCCGGTCCGCGTCGTCCACCGAGATCTTGCCGGTGCCCTTGCCCTTGATCTTGCCGGCTGCATTCGGTGCCGCGGCCCAAGCAGGCATGGCTCCGAGCAGGACGACGACGGCGACGATGAGACTGGCCATGCGGTTCATGCGGCGCTCCTGGAGAATCTCAACGGCCCGGAGGCGGTGGCGGTGGCGGCGGTGGCGCGTCTTCCGCAGGCTTGTCGCCAGCAGGCGGCGGCGGCGGCGGTGGCGGCGGCGGCGTCTCGTCGGGCTTTTCGGTCCTCTTCTCGGGCGTTTCCCCAGCCGGCGGCGGCGTTGGCGCTGTCTCCGGCGGCTTCGCTTCCGGCGGCTTCGTTTCTGGCGGCGTCGTCGTCTCAGGCGGCTTGGCGTCCGGCGGAGGCGTCTCGGGCGGCGGCACCTGTTGCGCCTTCTTGGCCTCTTCTTCAGCCTTCGCAGCAGCTTCCGCGGCCTTGCGGGCGTCTTCCTCGGCCTTCTTCTTCTGGTCCTCGATCTTCTTCTTCTCGTCTTCAGTTTTCTCGGCCGCAGCCTTCTCTTGTACCTTACGCTTGTCCTGCTCGATCTTCAGCAGGTTCTTCGCTTCCGCCACATAATCGTCCAGCGGATCCTTGCCGGGACTGGCCGACCCGCGCAACTCACGATACTGACTGAAGTATTCCAACGCCTTCTGGAAGCGCGCCTCGCCGGTCGCCACGTCCGGCAACTGCGTCTCCAGGTACAGGATGCCCAGGTTGAACACCGGCGCTGCGCTGCGCGGGTCCTGCTTCTGCGCGCGTTCGTACTCCGCCTTGGCCTTTTCCGCCCGCGCCGGATCCTTGCTGATGCGATAGGCGCTGCCAAGGTTCAAGCGCGCCTCGAAGCTGGTCGGCTGGATTTCCAAGGCCCGCGTCAACGCTTCGATGGCTTCCTCGCCCTTCTTGGCGGCAATCCAGCACACGCCCAGGTTGTTCCACGCTTCGCCGTAGCTCGGCCGCAGTTTGGTGGCCTGCAGGAAGTGCTCGCGCGCCTCGACCACGTCGTTCTTCTTCAGCGCCATCTGGCCGTACAGATAGTAGATGTGCGCCACACCGGCATCGCGGTCGATGGATTCGGAACCGACGCCGCGCCACGTGCCACCGCCGCGCGACATCCTCAATTCATAGGCCTTTTTCGCCGAAGCAGCTTCGCCCGCAGCGCCGGAAGCTTCCTGCGTGCCCGTGTAGATCTGGAACGCACGGTCCAACGCCAATCGCGCCAGGCCTTCGCGGCCCAGGCCCAGATAGGCCTCGGCGAGATAGCGCAACGATTCCGGGTTGTCCTGGTCCAGCTTGATCGCGGTGATCGCGGTATCCAGCGCGCGCTGGTAGTCCTTCTCCTCGACCAGCACCCGCGCCTTGACGCCAAGCAGCATCACGTCGCCCGGTCGGCGCTGCAGGCCTTGCTCGACCGCATCCAACGCCTGACGGCTTTCACCCTTGCGTAGATGCAGGACCGCCAGCAGCACGACCGCCCGCGAATACGTCGGGTTCAGTTCGACGGCCTTCTTGGCCGACAGGATCGCCTCGTCCGGATTGCCGGTGCGTTGCTGCACCAGGGCCAGATTGTACCAGGCAGTCGCGGACTTCGGGTCCTGCTGCGTGGCGGCCTGCAGGCGCTGGCGGGCGTCGAACAGGTTGTTGTCCTTGGTCAGGTTGACGCCATCGTTGATCAGCGATTCCGCCGGAGAACTGGGGTAGCGCACGTCAGCCGGGTGTTGATCGGCCTGGGGTTCCGCTGGCTTGGCATCGGCGGCCACTGGCGTTGGTTCAGCGGGCGGCGCGGCCACGGCCGGCGTCTCCACCGTCGGAGTCGCAGCCGCCGGTTGGGCAAGCGTCGGATCCGGAGCGGGCACGGGCGGTTGCACCGGCTCTGACTCGGGCATGGTCTCCGGCGGCTTGTCGGCGACCACTTCGGGGCCGGAACAGCCGCTGAACGTCGCCAACACCACGGCAAGACTTGCGAAGTTGCGTCGCACGAGGCAGACGTGGAGCGCGTTCATCGGAGCTCCTTGTCCGGCTCGGGCAGCGTACCCACCGGGTCCGACGTCAAGCGCTTCTCGTCCTTGAGCAACGGGTAATCCTTGGGTTTGTACTGGTTGATCGCCTTGCGCAGTTCGGCGACCCAGACGTTGACCACGCCCTTGGCTTCGGCATCCTTCAACGCCGACTCCAGGGACTTGATCGCCTGGTTCTCGATCTGTGCGCCGATCTTCTCCATGAAGTCATCGTACTCGGTCTGCTGGTCCTCGGTCAGGTTGCCCGGCTGCGGCGCGGCATAGATGACCCGCGCGAGGTACTGTAACATCCGACCGCGATTCAGGAATGCCGCATAGGACCAGTCGCGCGAGCCGTAGACCGCGACGGTGTTCAGGTACTCGTCGAACATGCCGTTGCCGCGCGACGTGTCCATCGTGCCATCAGGCTTCTTCAGCTTCTTCTCGGGGCCCAGGACGATGTCGAGCATCGCGCGCAGCTGGTTCTGCACGTCCGGCATGCGCTTGGCGGCAGGAAGCTTGGTATTCTCCACCAGTTTCATGGTCACGAAGGCATCGTAGCGCGGCTTCATCAGCATGTAGGTCGACTGCGCCGCCGCCGAGGCTTCCGGGCCGCCGTTCTTCTCGAAGCCGCCTTTGACGAACGCTTCGATGATGCGGCTGTACAACTTCTCGGCGTTCTTGCGGTCGCCACGTGACTCGTAGATATCCGCAATCATGCCGTAAGCGCGGAACACGCGGCCCGATTGGACGCGATCGCCCTGGTAGCGGGTGATGAATTCCTCCAGCGCGCCGATCTGGCCGTTGATGTCGCCCTTCTTCTGGTAGTCCTCCTGGATGCGCCAGGCGGTCTTCTGTACGAGTTCCTTGCGCTTGGGGTCCTTGTCGAAGTCCTTGACGACCTGCTTGTCGAGTTGGATGGCCAGGTCCCAGTTGCTGTTGAAGTACGACAAGTCAGCCGCCGACTTCAGGTATTCCGCAGCCTTGGGGCCGGTCGGATCGGAATCGTACAGCAAGCGGTAATCCGCGATCGCTTCGGGGATGTGGAAGAACTTGTACTCCAGGTCCACCCGCGTCTCGATGATTTCTTGCAGGCGCTTGGTGTTGAGCTCCTTCTCCTTTGGATCCGTGGTCTTGGCGTTGCGGACCATTTCCTCGGCGAACTTCAAGACCTTCTCGCACTCGTCCCACTTCTCGGCGCGATAATACGCACGCACGGCGTTCATCAGCGCGGACTTCTGGCGCGAGACGTAGTCCTTCTCTCCCGGCGTGATCTTGTTGCGCAGGCCGTAGTACAAATCACCCGAAGTTTCATAGGTCTTGCGCGCTTCGGCCAGTTGCCGGCCAGCTTCCTCGGGATTGCCCGACTTTTCCGCCGCGTCCACCTTCTGGGCGCCCTTGTCGAACAGATCGTTGGCCGCCTTCGCCATCGCGCCCAGGCCCACTTCGATGATCGCCGCCCGGGTCTTCTTGCGCTCGTCGGCATTGCCGATGTTGTGCTCGTCGCCATACTTCGATGCCTTGTCCATCTCCGCGTAATCATGCTCGATCACGAAAGATTCGATCAGGTCCTTGTACGCCTCGTTGGCCTGGCTCGACACCGGGTACTTCTTGATCAGCCACCAGAACCGATCGCGCGCTGACCAGAACTCGGCGGCGGTCCGTGGCGTGACTGCATCCTTGTTGGCATCGAACTGGCGGTTCTTGTAGAGTAATTCCGCAGCCTGCAGCGAGAGCTTCTGGATGCGATCCTGGTCTTCCTTTGGATTCACGGGGTTTGCGATGATGTAGCCGTCCACCGCGAGCAACCATTCGACCGTGGAGGGATCGATCGTGCGCGGCTTGACCTTGATCAGGCCCTCGGCGTCCTTGTTGGCCTCGACGTCGGCCTCGTCCGCCTTGTTCGACGGCCGCAACTCGGGAATCTCGCGGGAATCCAAGCGTTCCGCGTCGCCGACCGGCAGGGCCGCGCGTGCGTTCAGCACCAGGCTCGAAGCCAGGATCGCCGTGAACGAGGCGGGCTCCTTGAAATCCAAGGGCTTGCCATCTTCACCGCGCGTGTGCTCGCCCTTCCAGTCGCGCACCATCGAGTAGTAGGCCACGGACTTCTTCATGTAGTCGCAGGAACTCTTGAGCTTGGGCACGCTGTCCAGGGGATACGGAATCAACTGATCGTCCGTGTCCTTCATCAGCAGCAGGTCGCCCTTGTGGGGGCCGTCCGCCACCCGCAGCGCGTCGCATTTCTTGCCGGCGAAAAACAGCGTTTCCGCCAAGGTCCACGCCAACTCGTAGGCGCGCGGCGCCTCGGGGTCGTCCTTCAGCAGCTTTTCGTATTCCGTTGCTGCTTCCGCGTACTTGGCCAGGGCAGCCGGTTCGTCGCCGCTGCGCCGCAGGGACTGGGCTTGCTGGTGGATCAACTGCGCGAAGTCCAGGCGCACCCGGCCGGTGGTCTCGTCGACCTGAGCCGCAAGGTCCTTGTCCGCGCCCCACTTCTCGTACCAGGGCGTGCCGCGCGCGAACATCGTCAAGTACTTGCGCCGCTCGGCGACCTGCCGCTCCTGGTCGGCCAGCGCCATCGCCAGACCGAGCTTGGCGTTGGTGTCGTTCTTGTCCTTGGCCAGTTGCTTCTCGTAGCCAGCCGCCGCCGCCGCGAGGATGTCGACCGCGCGGATGATCTTGCGCTGCAACGCCTGGGATTCACGCGCGAGCGGCCAATGGTCGATCACGTAGCCGAGCACGAGCACGGCCTGACGGTAGTAGTCGTCTTGGGCCTGGTCGAACAGCGTGTTGCCGTAAGTCACGAGAATATCGTAGGTATACGGCTTGCCGTTCATCAGGTCCTTGCGGACCGCGTTGCGGGCGTCGAAATTGGCCTCCAAGCGCTTGATCGCGTCGCCGGCCAGACCTTGGCGCCAGTTCGGGAAGTCGTCGAAGCGCGGCTCGAGCACCGAAGCCACGTAAAGACGGGGACGCAAACGGGGATCCAGCGTCAGGCACGTAGTCTTGGCGTCCTCGTTGCCGAAGTCGTCGCAGCCGTCGTCGTCCCAAGAAGGTTCCGCCAACGATTTCGCGAGGTATTCGATCGCTTCCTTGCGCAGGTCCAGGCGATCCTTCTCGACCTTGATCTTGTCGGCGTTGACGTCCTCGAACTCGATGAGCTTCTGGAACCAACGCACCGCTTCGGGGTACTTGTAGAGCTGGAAGTTCGACCAGCCGAGCTTGTACAGCGCCAGCGAGTAGTTCTTGAAATCGTTGGTCGCGAACGCGCGGGTGGCAGCCTTCAAGTAGGCGTCGGCGGCCTGCTCGAACTCGCTGTTGTCGAAGTACATTTCTCCGACGCGCAGCCAAGCCTCGGAAATGTAGGCTGAAGTCGGGTAGTGTGGCTCGAGTTGCGACAGCGTGGCGATGGACTTGTCGATATCGCCGCCCTCGTACTCGCAATAGCCCTGCAGGTACATGGCGACGTCGCTGAACTTATAGTTCGGCCAACGCTTTTCCAGCACCAGACCCTCGAGCTTGCCCGCCAGCGACGTCATCTGCGTGCCATCGGGAACCCAGTGCAGGTACTTGTAGATCGCGATCGAACGGGAGAAGTCGCGATCGACGTCGTTGGGCGGATCGAGCAACTTGCCGCGGTTGTACAGGTCCATCTCGCGCTGGAAGTTGTCCTGCGAGCGGTTGTACGACGCGATCGTGTCCTCGTAGTACAGCTCTGCCAGGCGGAACATCGTGTCCGGCGTGTACTGGTCGTGATCGCGGTGGCGGAAGATGAACGATTCCAGGCGCGCGATCGCATCCCGGCGCAGGTCGAACTGCTGCTGGTCCAAAGCGTCGATTTGGCCCTGGTAGCTCGAGGAGATGTTCTTCTGCCGGGTGCCGACCTCGCGGGCGATGAAGTCGCGCACCTCGTCGCGGTACTCCTTGGCGGCTACGCGATAGTGATCGTAGGCGGCTTCGAAGGCCTTGCGCTCGCTCTTGAGCTCGACCGGATCGTCGATCACGTCGCCGCGCAACTGGTACTTCGGCACCAGGCGGACGCCTTCCGCAGCCTGCGCCAGGGCACCGGTCAGGCAGGTCAGCACCAGGGCAATCGCCGCCAAGCTTGAGTAGTTTGGCCGGGCGCTGCGCTCGGGCATCAGGTTCGGGCGGAACATCATGGCTCCTCCCCGTCGTTAGGTTGCGCGGTCAAGTTGCGCAGCACGTCGCCCAGGCTCTTGATCCGGCCCGCGCGCTCCTCCTGCAATTCCTTGATAGCGGTGGCTTTTTCCTGCTTGCGCTGCCAGGCCACGTCGACCAGGCCCAGGTCCGCTTCGAGCAAGATGTCCGCCAAGCGCTTCTCGGCGGCGCGAATCAGCCCGTAGCCCACCTCGCGGGCCATCGTGCGCGAGTCGTCCTCATACGTGCGAACGGTCACCTGGTATTCCGCGATGTTGCGCTGCTCGGCGGCGAGGATCAGCTTGACTCCGGCCACCCGCTCATTGGCCCGGCCGGCGATCGTCGTCAGGATGGCGCGCATCTGCTGACCGAGGTTGTCCAAGCCGTTGCGTGCCGTCTTGAGTCGAGTGCGGTCGTCGCTGTGATCCGAATTGCGTTCCAGTACGGATATGTACGCTTCCTGCTCGGCTTGTTGCGCGGCCTGCAGTCGGCGGCGCACCGAGGACTCGTCGTCGCTGACCTTGTCGCCCGCGCCCACGCCTTGCGCGTAGACCTCGACGTCCTGGCCCAGCGTGTCGATATCCCGATAGTTGCGCCGCAGTTCGTCCTTCTCGGACTGGAGCTTGGCGCGAATCTCCGCCTCCTTCTCCTTGGGCAGGACGATGCCGCCATCGGGACCGCCATAGACGCGATCGTTCAGCATTTTTTCGATCGAGAGTACCTGCTGGCGGACGCTTTCGAGGTTGCCCTTGAGCATGCCGATCTCGCCGCTGAGCCGGGCAAAGCCGCCCTCGACGCCCTTCTGCCGCTCGTCGTAGGCGCCTTTGGTCGCGGGCACCTTGGCGAACGCGGCTTCCCATTTCTGGCGCTGTTCCCGCAAAGCGCTGGCGTAGGCCTTTTCCTCCGCGTTCATCCGAGGTTCGGCGTAGCCGCGCAACAGCTCCAGGATACGCCTGCCGATTTCCACCGTGCGATTCTCGTTCTCGATCACGCGCATCCACGCGTCCTTCAACTCCGGGAACATGTCCAGGCGGCTGGATTCCTTCAGCGCCGCTTCGATCGTGCTGGCCAACCGCGCGGATTCCTTCACATCGGCCCGCTCCGTGCTCATGTCGTCGAACAGCGCCACGACGCGCTGCATGTCCTCGTCCTTCTCGATGTACTTGGCCACCCGCTCTGAAACTGGCCGAACGACGGTGTATTCGTCACTCGATCGGTTCAAGAGCCAGGTGAAGAATTGTTCGAGGTTCTTGTCGCTGCTGGCGAACCGCGTCAGTTCGCCGGTAATCGCACTGTAGCGTTCGACCACGTCCTGGTAGGCGGTGTCGGCCTGGTCGAACTGCTTGGCCAGCATGTTGATTCGCCCGCGCAGCACCGCCGCCTGGACCGCGACGTTGTCATCGCTGACGGTCAGCAGCAGCACGTCCAGGGCCTCGATCGCCGCCTTGGGCTTGGCCGCCGCCACATGCGTCGCGGCCATTTCGAACAGGGCCTCTTCGTACAGTGTCGAGTTGCGATCGACCGCCTGGTAGTTGAACACGGCCTCGTCGTACTTCTTGACCTGCAAGTAGAGCCGACCGAGCGCCACATGCGCGTAATCCAACACCTGTTGTTCGGGGCGGCGCGCCGCGTCCTGGGTCTTGCCCGCGTCGACGACGTCTTGGAACTCCTTGATCGCGATGTCGGGCTTGCCCTGCGCCACCTGGATGGCACCGACGTAGAACCTTGCGTACGGCCAGCGCTTCTCGCCGCGGGGGATCTGTTCGAGCAGGCCGCGGGCGCGCTCGAAAGCCCGTCCCGAGAAGAACGAGCGGCCGAATTGGTACAGCAGTTCACTTCTGCGCTGACCCGGCGGAATCGTGTCGAGCCGCTTGGCGTACTCCTCGACTTCTTCCATGTGGTGCAGGCGCACGGCAATGTCGGCCAGTTCCTGGAGTGCGGGCTGGTAGTAGGCGCTGGTCGGCGACTTGATGACCTGGTCGAGGTAACGCTTGGCGCCCATGTAGTTGCGCATGCGAAACAGGCAGTCGCCGAGCATGAACAAGGCGTCGGTGTAATCGCGGCTGACCTGGAATTCACGGTTGTTGACGAGATCGACGAATTGCACCGACGCGGTGGCGAGGTTGCCGCGCTCGTAGGCCATTTGCGCCTCGAAGAACCTGCGATCCAAGGGGTAGCGGCGCTCCTTGGCGATGGCGTTCTTGAGGTCGGTGTCAATGACTTGGACGCTGGTGCGTACGTTGTCGGCGTCCATTTCGACTTGACGGACACCATCGGCGGCGTACACGGCCGGCGCCAGGGTCAGACCGGCTGCCAGCGTCAGGCTTGCGACCAAAGTCAGCGCTCGCGCGGCGAACCGGGACGCGCCCGCGCCGTCTGCGATCGCGGCCAGGCCACGCGCGAACGAGCCAGCTTGCCGCCGAATCGCCCCGTGATTGCATAGGGCTGGAGCGCGGCGCGGGCCGCCCTGTCGTGCTTGAGGGTGCATCACTTGCCCGTGTTCGTGCCGCCGCCAGCTTCCGCGCCCTCGGCGCCCGGCTTGGCAGTACGGTTCTGGATCTGCTTGACCTCGTACTTGATGTACGGCTTGTCCTCGAGGTCGGTCGCGACCCCGCCGCGCTCGTAACCCACGACGGACACTTCGGTCACCCGGCCGCGCGCGGCGTAGAACGTGTACGAGGACTTGAGCTTGAAGACGTAGCCCTCGAGGTAGCTGAACAGGTCGGAATTACCGCGGTAGACCATCTCGACAGTGAGCGCGTGGTTGCCGGGGATGACCGAGCCGTTGTAGATCTCGAATTCTTTGCGCTGGTTGAGCAGGCCGTTCGAGTTGTCCTGGTAGTAGATCTTCTTGCCGTCGAGGTAGTACAGGACTGACTGCAGTTCGAAGAAGCTGCCCATCTCGTTCTTGTGGATCAGCACCGCGCGGGACTCGGCGATCACGTTGTCGAGGATCTGCTCCTTCAGCAACAAAAGCCGGGTCTTGGTCTCGAAGATGCGCTCTTTGATGCCGACGACGCGCTCCTCGATCTGGCGCAGGCGGGCCTCGTACTGGGCGTCACCGGCCGCGGGCACGTTGGTCTCGGCGGCAGGCTGACCGGCTGCGGGCGTGCCGGCCGGAGCCGCAGCACCGGGCGTTCCCGCCGCTGGCGTGGCCGCAGCCGGAGTGGCAGGTGCTGCCCCAGCAGGAGCCGCAGACGCGGGCTTTTCGGCCGCGGCCGGCGCTGCGCCAGGTGATGCAGCAGGCGTTTTCGCAGGTTGGGCCCAGGCGGGGGCTGCGACGTGCAGCACAACAGCTGCTCCGATCACGGCGAGCAGCCTCTCGAACTCACGGAACATGGTGCCTCACTTCACTTCGGGGAACCGGCGACCTCGACATCCTGCGTGCTTCCGCTGGCCATGCTACTGCTTCGGCTGAGAGGACGTCATCGCAAGTCGCCACGGGCGCAACTGTGCCAGCATGCCACGACCTTTGGGCGAATGTCACGCTTCCGACCCAGATCGCGCTGGGACCGCAAATCGGTGTTCTGGCCCGGCGCATCCGTGGCCTCTCGAAAAAAGCGAATGTCCGACCGGATATGGCTCCATGGCAGCGGCAGTATAGGCACCTGCCTGACCAGCGTCAAATCATCGTGCCAGCGCGGTAAACAGGCTCGCGCGGCCAAGACCCTGATCCCATTGTGGGTCCCGGATTGCTGTGGCGACGCAGGCCAACCGGTCACGAATCCAGGGGTGTCCACGCGACATCAGCAGGTACTTCCTCGGGTTGGAAGCGGGCGGCCAGGGCGTCCAGCAGCCGTGGCAGGCCGTAGCCCGTCACCGGCGAGATGGCGAGCACCGGACGGCCGATCTCTCGCGCCAGCTTTTCGGCCTGTGCGTCGGCCTCGGGGCCGAGCAGATCCGCCTTGGCCAAGACCACCAGACTGGGCCGCTGCAACAGGTCGGGATTGTACGAAGCGAGTTCACGCTGGAGGATTTCCAGCGCTTCGGCAGGCGGGTTGTCATCGATCGGCGAGAGCAGGAAGACCAGGGCCTGGCAGCGTTCGATGTGGCGCAAGAAGCGGATGCCGAGGCCGGCGCCTTCCGCTGCTCCTTCGACCAGACCGGGGATGTCCGCCACGGTGAAGACGCGGCCCGCGTGCTTGACCACGCCCAGGTTGGGCACCAGGGTGGTGAAGGGGTAGTCCGCGACGATGGCGCGAGAAGCGGAGATGGCGCGGATGAGGCTGGACTTGCCCGCGTTCGGGTAGCCGACCAGCGCCACGTCCGCCAACAGCTTGAGTTCGAAGCGCAGCGCCTTGCGCAGCCCGGTCTGTCCCGGGTTGGCGCGATCGGGCGCCTGACGCGTCGCGGTGGCAAAATGGACATTACCCCAGCCGCCGTTGCCGCCCCGCAGCAGGATGATGCGTTCGCCGTTTTGCGTCAGATCCGCCAGCAGTTCTCCGCTTTCATCGTCAATCACCTGGGTGCCGGGCGGCACGGGCAGCACGAGATCCTCGCCGTCGCGCCCGGTCTTCTTGGCGCTCGCGCCCGCCTGGCCGTCGGTCGCCGCGTAGGTGCGCCGGAAGTGGTAGTCGAGCAGCGACCGCGAGCGATTGTCCGCCACGATGATGACGTCGCCTCCCTTGCCACCGTCGCCCCCGTCCGGGCCGCCCAACGGCGTGTGTTTCTCGCGCCGGAAGCTCTTGCTGCCGAGGCCGCCTGCGCCGGATTGCGCCACTATGAAGGCCTGATCAATGAATTGCATGTAGTTCTCCTAGCCTGTCGCGCAACGGCTCGGCGTGCTGTCTGGTGGCGTCCGCGATCGGTACCTGAGAGGCGGCCAGTTCGGGGCAGGGAGTGTCGCACGAACCGCGCCAGCGCGCCTCCTTACATCAACGTCTGCGGGGACCTGGCACGAGATGGCCGGCGCCAGTTCCATGTAGCGCGGGATTCTGTCGCACGTAAGCGGTGTTGGCGATCCGGAGGGGGACGTACGGCACGCCATGATCAGCCCGCGCGCAGCCCGCGCAGTTCCCGGCGCCCGGTCGGCACGTCACGCAATCGTCACATATTCCGATCGAAGATCCGCCACTTGCCTGGACTCGCGCCGTGGTTTTCCACAAGGCCGCGGTCGACCTGTGCACCGATTCCGGGCCGTCTTCGCAAGACCGCGCAGCCACGTCATTTGTCGTTGCCGCGACCCCATATCTAGTGGTGTGTGATTTTTTTGACACAACATGTAGTGGTGCCAACATCGACTTCGGCTTGACCCCGGCCGGAGGCTCAAGCTAGGTTTCGTGTCAGGAAGTCAGCTCCCTGCCGACCGCTTCCGGGTCCCACCCGATTGGCGGTACTTCGCGCAGGGCGGCCCGAACTCCCCACAAGACCAGTGAATCATCCGGTCGATCCCGTTTTGGCGCCGAGCAGGGGGCTCGTGTCGCCACAGCGTGGGTCGGCGTTCGGACGCAGGTGCGATTTCGCATCGGAGCGGGCCGGCGTATCGGTGCGCAAAGCGGGCAGGCATGGGGAATGCGGCTCGACCAAAGGGGGCTACAATGGAGCAGGTCAAGGCGAGCAAGATGGTTGCGAAAGATGCGCGAAACGACCTGTTCGACGTCGGTGGCGAAGACGCCGGCCGTGGCGTGCAGGCTCCGAAGATCGATAGTGAAGTGCTGGCCGAGCACGCGATGGACGAGGTCATGCGCGAAACCAGCGAGACGGTGACCCACGTCGCGAGCAGCTTGGCGCCCGGCCTGCGGCTGCCCGCGTCGCAGCGTCAGGATCGCGGCGCAGGCCTCGCGCAGAAGCGCCTCCACACCAAGGCCGGCGTCCACCCGTTCGACGAGGTCGCCTGGGAGCGCCGGACCGCCGCCATCACCAACACCAAGGGCGAGGTCATTTTCGAGCAGAAGGGCGTGGAATTCCCCACGTTCTGGTCGCAGACCGCCACCGCCGTCGTCGTCTCGAAGTACTTCCGCGGCACGTTGGGCACCGCCGATCGCGAGTGGAGCGTGCGCCAGTTGATCGGTCGCGTCGTCGCCACCATCGGCCAGTGGGCGCGCCAAGGCCGCTACTTCGCGACCGAAGAGGACACCAAGGTGTTCGAGGACGAACTCGCGTGGCTGCTGTTGCACCAGCGCATGGCGTTCAACTCGCCGGTCTGGTTCAACGTCGGTGTCGAGAAGCAGCCGCAGTGCTCGGCGTGCTTCATCAACAGCGTGCAGGACACCATGGAGTCCATCCTCGGCCTGGCCAAGACCGAAGGCATGCTCTTCAAGTTCGGCTCGGGCACGGGCTCCAACCTTTCGCCGATCCGCAGTTCCCGCGAGCAGTTGGCCGGCGGCGGCGAGGCCAGCGGTCCGGTCAGCTTCATGAAGGGGTTCGACGCCTTCGCGGGCGTGATCAAGTCGGGCGGCAAGACGCGTCGGGCGGCCAAGATGGTCATCCTCAACGTCGATCACCCGGACATCCTGGACTTCGTGCGCTGCAAGGAGAAAGAGGAAAAGAAGGCCTGGGCCCTCATCGAAGCCGGCTACGACGGCCGGATCGACGGCGAGGCCTACAGCTCGATCTTCTTCCAGAACAGCAACAACAGCGTGCGTGTGACCGACGACTTCATGAAGGCCGTGACCGAGGACGGCCCTTGGACCACCCATGCGGTCGTCGACGGCCGGCCGATGGACACCTTCCGCGCCAAGGAACTGATGCACGAAATCGCCCGGTCCACCTGGGCTTGCGGCGATCCGGGTATGCAGTACGACACCACGATCAACGATTGGCACACCTGCCCGAATAGCGCGCGCATCAACGCGTCCAACCCGTGCAGCGAGTACATGTTCCTGGACGATTCGGCTTGCAATCTCGCGAGCTTGAACTTGATGCGCTTCACGCAGCCGGACGGCGAGCTGGACCTGATTGCCTTCCAGCACGCGGTGGACCTGACCATTACCGCGCAGGAGATCCTGGTCGATTTCGCGGCTTACCCGACCCCGACCATCGAGGAGAACAGCCATCTGTACCGGCCGTTGGGTCTCGGTTACGCCAACCTGGGCGCGCTGCTGATGACGCGCGGTCTGGCCTACGACTCCGACGAGGGGCGCGCGTATGCCGGGGCGATTACCGCGCTGATGCATGGCCGGGCCAACCTGCAGTCCGCCAAGATTGCCGAGCAGATCGGCGCGTTTCCGGGCTTTGCCAACAACCGCGAGCCGATGCTGCGGGTGATGAACAACCATCGGGCGGCGGTCACCGCGATTTCGGGGGCGGTGGTGCCGGCGGACCTGATGCAGGCGGCGCGCACGGTGTGGGACGAGGCGGTGGCGCAAGGCGAGCAGCACGGCTACCGCAATGGCCAGGTCACGGTGTTGGCGCCGACCGGGACGATTGCGTTCATGATGGACTGCGATACCACGGGCATCGAGCCGGATATCGCCCTGGTCAAGTACAAGAAGCTGGTCGGCGGCGGTACGTTGAAGATCGTCAACCAGGCGGTGCCGGCGGCGTTGCAGAAGTTGGGCTACTCGCCGCAGCAGATCGGCGACATCACGGGCTATATCGATCAGAACGACACGATCGAGGGCGCGCCGCACCTGAAGGATGCACACTTGCCCGTGTTCGACTGCGCGTTCCGGCCGGCCAACGGAGCGCGGTCGATCCACTACCTCGGGCACTTGCGGATGATGTCGGCGGCCCAGCCGTTCCTGTCCGGGGCGATCAGCAAGACCGTGAACCTGCCGAACGAGGCGACCGTCGAGGACATCGCCGAGACCTACCTGGAAGCGTGGCGCCTGGGCATCAAGGCCGTGGCGATCTACCGCGACGGCTGCAAGCGCAGTCAGCCGGTCAGCACCAAGAAGGAGAAGGACTACAAGGGTGTGGACGTCACCACCAAGGCCGATGCCGTGGCGCAGGAACGGGTGGTCGAGCGCATCGTCGAGAAGGTGATCGAGCGCGAGGTGATGCGGCCGTTCCGCAAGAAGCTGCCCGACGAGCGTCAGGCGATCACGCACAAGTTCAGCATCGCCGGCCACGAGGGCTACATCACGGTCGGCATGTACGAGGACGGCCCTCCGGGTGAAGTGTTCATTACCATGGCCAAAGAGGGCTCGACCATCAGCGGCATGATGGACGCGTTCGCGACGGCGATTTCGCTGGCCTTGCAGTACGGCGTGCCGATGCAGGTGTTGTGCGACAAGTTCACCGCGACGCGGTTCGAGCCGAGCGGCTTCACCGGCAATCGCGACATCCCGATGGCCAAGTCGATCACGGACTACATCTTCCGCTGGTTGGCGCTGAAGTTCCTGACCACCGGCGAGACCGAGACGACGGCCGAGGTGATCGGCGACGCGGCGTTGCATCCGTCGCTGCGCGTCAAAGCGGCGCCGGGAGCACGAGCGGCCGCAGCGGCGAGTGGCGACGGGCCCGACGTGCGGGCGCAAGCTGGCGAAGGCACGCTGTTCAAGGCGCACATGGACAGCCCGCTATGCAGCAATTGCGGCCGGATGATGTTCCCGAGTGGCGCTTGCTACCGCTGTGATTGCGGTGCGACTTCGGGTGGTTGTAGTTAGTACCCCAACACAGGGATTCTGACTTGGCACGGCGAAGGGATGCCGGCGGCTGAAGCCGCGCCTCAAGTTGCAAAGCCGGCCTGCGCCGGCTGAGGGCCAGTCCGCGTAGGCGGACTTCGCAGATCTAGGCGCGGCTTCAGCCGCCGGCAATTTCCCTGCTGCCTCTACACGGCCTCGACCACGCTCGGTTCGTATTCCGCCGGCTTGTCGTAGCCGAGCAGCGCCAGCAGCGTCGCCGCCAGGTTCGCCAGCCCGGCGTCCGGCAGCCCCTCGACCAGCCGCCAACTGTCGCCTTGCCGCGGGTCGTAGATCGTCAACGGCACCGGATTGAGCGAATGGCTGGTCTTGGGCTCAGGTTTGCCATGGCGCAATACCGGCTGGCCTTTGCTGTCGCGCATCCACATGTCGTCGGCGTTGCCGTGATCCGCCGTCACCACCAGGATGCCACCGGTCTCTTCGGCCAACGCCTTCAAGCGCGCGATCTCGGCATCCACGGCCTGCACCGCGGCGATCGTCGCCTCCATCTGTCCCGTGTGCCCGACCATGTCGCCGTTCGCATAGTTCAAGCGTACGAAGTCGGGCCTATCCGCTGACCGCAGCGCCAGTTCCACCACGTCGGTGATCTCGTGCGCGCGCATCTGCGGCCGCTGATCGAACGGCACGCGGTCCGACGCCACTTCGGTGTACACCTCGTGCGCCGGCGCCAGGACGCCCGAGCGGTTGCCGTTCCAGAAGTACGTGACATGACCGTATTTCTGTGTTTCGGACACCGCCAGCGTGCGCAGGCCGAGCCCATCCAGGAACTCGCCCATCGTGCGCTCGATGATCGGCGGCTCGACCAGGAACCGCCTCGGCAGCGCGAGATCGCCGTCGTACTGCATCATGCCCGCGTAGCGCACGTCGGGACGCCGGCCCCGCTCGAAGTTATGGAAATCCTCGCCCATTTCGAAGGCCTTGGTGATCTCGACCGCCCGATCGCCGCGGAAGTTCCAGAATGCGAAGCTGTCGCCGTCCTGCACGCGGCCCACCGGCACGCCCTGGTCGTCGACGATCACGAACGGCCCCAGCGTCTGGTCGCTCGCGCCGCCCGGTCGTTGCCGCAGCCAAGCCAGCGCCACGTCCACGCTCGGGAATCCCGGTGCATCGCCGTTGACGTGACAAGCCCAGCCGCGCGCGACCATGTCCCAATCGGCGTCGTAGCGGTCCATGGTGACGGCCATGCGCCCACCGCCCGAAGCAATCCGATAATCGCGTCCGAGCGCATGCAACGGCGTCAGGCATGCCTGCAATTGCACGACGAAGCGTTCGAAAGACGGATCCTGCACGTCCCGGCCGTCCGCGAGCGCATGGATCCGCAGACGTTGCACTCCTGCCAGATCCGCGGCCCGCACCATCGCGATCACGTGGTCGATGTGCGAGTGCACGTTGCCATCTGACAGAAGGCCGCATAAATGCAAGGTCTTGGTCGAGTCGGCGCCGATCGGTTCGACCAGCCACCGCCAGGTCGCTCCGGCGAACAGCCGGCCGTTGGCAATCGCGTCCGCCACCAGCGCCGCACCTTGCCGGAACACGCGTCCCGCGCCCATCGCGTTGTGGCCGACCTCGCTGTTGCCCATGTCCGCGTCCGAGGGCATGCCGACCGCGGTGCCGTGCGCGCGCAGGGTTCGGGTCGGCGCGTGCTGCCAAAGCCAGGAAAGTGTGGGCTTTTCCGCCAATGCCACGGCATCGCCGGCATCGCCCAGCCCCCAGCCCACGCCGTCCATGATGGCCAGGATTACCGGCCCTTGCGGGCGGGGCAGGCGGTTGCGCGGCAGCGTTTCGACGGTCATGAGAGTTCTCCTCGTGAATCGGCGGTTGCCGGCGAAATCGGCCAGCACGGCGCGCAAGTAGAGTAGACATCAAAACTTGTAGCCGAGCCCGACCTCGCCCGAAAGTGGAAAGTTGAGTCGCTCGGCGCCGGTCAGCGGCAAGAAGTAGGCCGACATCGACGCCTGCGCCGCAGCGAAGAAGTTGCGGCCGATGCCGACGTGCCCGCCGAACGCCAGGTTGCCGCCCACCAGCAAGCGCTGGTCGAGATCCAGCACCGTGCCAAGATCGCAAAGCTTGTGGTCCAGGCCGAACAGCTTGCAGTCCGGGTCCGTAGTTGCCACGAAATTACCCAGCAGGTGGAAGTCCAACGATGGCCGCACGAACACACGCAAAGGCCCGCGCTGCAAGGCAAACCCCAAGCCGGCCATGACCCGCACGGAGTTGAAGGTGTGCAGCAGATCGCGGTACGGATCGGACAGGCTGGTGTACATGTGCACGCGGGTAAACCACTCGAGATCCGAGCGCAATTCGTCCGAAAGGCCGATCGAGAAGCCCAGGCTGTGGAAGTTCCGCCGGGTCGGCTGGCGCAAGTACAACGCGTAGGCACCCGAGGTATCCAGGCGCATGTTGGCTCGCCGAGGTCGGGATGGCCGGGTCTCGACGATGGGCACGCACGCCAGCCAGCGCGACACGAAGGCCTCGAGCCGCGGTTGGCCGTCGAGCATTGGTGCGTGCATTTCCGCTTCGATCACACGACGCTGCGTGCTGAACACCGCCAGCCAGAGCTCCGGACCGTTGGCGCCCGGCCGCACCGTGCCCATCAGCAGCCAACCCACGCCGAGCCGGGCCGCCAGTTGCGACATGCGCCGGTTGTCGCCGTACGGATGCAACGGATCCGCGCTCGCCTCGTGGTCGGTGAATGCCTGCACCAGCGCGGTATTCACTTGCGGCGGGAAGAAGTTGGGGCGGAACCGGCGCGACGGCTGGATCTGGAAAGCGTCCTTGAGCGCGACCAGACCCTCGGGCCGGCCCATCTCCACCAGCGCCACGCCGAGCATGAACTGCGCGTCGGCATAGGGCTTTGCGTCCACCAGATCCTGCCAGATGTCCCGGTACAAGTCGCGCGCCCGACGCAGGCTGTTTTCCGCCAAGGCCGTCTGCACACTCAGGTATCGATCCAGGCCGATGCGGTAGCTCTCCTGCGCGGTGCGGTAGATGGCCGGCGCACCCTGGTCGTTCTCCAGCTCGCGCTGAACTTGGGCCACGGTTCGCACGCTGACGTACGGTTCGGCTTGGACCATGCGCTGCAGCATCGCCTCGGCCTGACCGCCCACCTCCAGCTGGCGCGCGCTCTCGGGGGCAAATAGCTCCGCCGCCGTGACGAGGTCCACCTTGATCGGTAGGATCGCCAGGGATCGCGCGCGCTTGGAAGCATCCGGCAGGTCGCCCGCCTGCAGCGTCGCCGGCGCCAGGGTCGGTGCATCCCACGCGGTCTCGGCCAGGCAGGGTACCGCGGTCAGCAGCGCGAGCCCCCACGCGAGCCCCAGCAGCGGGCGGTGCAGGCTAGCGGCCACTGTCGACATTGCCGTGCTCTGCGTCAGCCGGTTGAGCGCACTGCAGATCGCGCGCTTCCACGTCGCCGGCTGGCCGAGCATGGTCGAATTCGAGGGCGACTGCACTGCCGTCCGCGGGCGACCCGGGGGCGTCGACCTGCAGCTTGCCCACCAGGCGACCGTCGGGCTGGATCACGAAGCGACCGCGCAACCGCACCTTGCCGTGCGACTGCACCCCGGGCGCGCAGGCTTCGAGCGTGAACGTCATCAAACCGCTGGCGCTGTCCACCCGCCCGTCGTGCAAGTAGGCGCAGGCACATTCGAAGTCGGGGGCGGCGGCGCGGCGTTGCTGATCGAAGGGTCCGGTCGGTCCGGCGTGGTAGTAGCGCACGAGGCCGGACACGTCGGGGCCGAAGTCGCCTATCACGAGTTCGACGCCGACGGGATTGCCGCCTGGTTCGAACAGGATGGCATTGCTTTCGCCCTGCAAGGGGGCCTGCGCGCGCCAGACGCCGCCGGTGTCGCTGCTGGTCGTACAAGCCGGCAAGCCGAGGCAGATCGCCACGAGGGCCAGCACGCCAAGTTTGTCTTGCACAGGCTACTCCAGCGGCGCGCACACCACCTGGAAGTTGTCGATGTAGATCCCTGAGCCGCCACGGATTCCCACCATCACCGTGCCCGCCGGGCAGATCGCTTCGAACGGCGTGCCACCCGCGCCGCCGACCGAGGTCAGGTTCACGTGGTTCTTGCCGACCTTGATCTTGACCTTGCGTTTGTCCAGGGCTTCCAGGGTGTCCGCGAGCAGCTTGGCCGTGTATTGGCCGATGCGTTCGGTCGAGGCCGCGCGCTCCGCCTCGTAGGCAAAGCCAGCCTTTTCGGCATATTGCACGATGCGCTTGCCGTCGGCGCCGAACTTGCCGCCCTCCGGATCCGGCACCGGGTCGCCAGACAGCGGCTCGTGCATGACCTCACCCGCGCCGACGATCGAAACGACCAGCACCGCGGTCTTGGCGTCCAAGGCTTTCGGCAGCGGTGTCCTGCGGCCCAGCGCCAGGGCGTACTTGCCGTTGTCGATCGCGACCCAATGCTTCTCCTTCCAGAAGGCTTTCGAACCATTGGGCTTTCGCAGCTCGAACTGCATGGGGAAGATCCCCGAGATCGGCTTGTTCTCCTCGTCCTTGAGCGTGCTCTCGAACTGCAGGACCGTGCGCTTCTGCGCTGCATTCGTCGCGTTGGCGGGCGCCTTCGTTTCAGCGGCACCAACCGTGCCGGCGGCAAAAAGCGCCAAGACAGCCAAGGACATGGCGCGACCGAGGAAAAGCAGACGAACAGGGCAAGCGAGCATGGGCCAATCCGTGGGCACCGGCAGGACCGGGTGCGGCGTGGTTCTAGCGGAAGCGGGCGGTAGAGGCAACCCATGCAGGTGCCGGGGGTTGCGCGTCAAGGCAGGGTGCCTCCCTCGAGCCACAGCCACAGCGAGTCCCCCGTGCGTGCCACCCCGGTCGCCACGGTCCCTTCGGGCAGGACCAGACCGAGCGGCAACACCGGAGGCGTTTGGAAGATTCCACGCATCGCTGCGTCGACCAACGGCCCGAGATGGCCACCCGCGTCCGCCACGTCGCCGAGCAGCGGACTGGTCACCACGGTGCTGTCCGTGTCGCTCGAAATGAGCTCGAGACCCACCCCGGCGCCACCGAGCAGCACCGGTCGCACCACCGCGCGAAAGCCACCGGTGATGCGCAGGACGACCAGTTCCGTCTCGGCGATCCTGCCTACGATCTCCAGGCTTGCACTCGCGATTTGCCACTGCAGCGCGGGGCCGCTTGGCGTGTCGATCACCCGCACTTCGGGACTCGCCGTCGGCCAGAACCGCGCGCCCACCGGTGGTCCTTCGACCCAATCGGCCAGCGCTGGCAGCACCTCGCCCGCCCAACTTGCGGTCAGTCCAGGCAAACCCGTCGACGTCTCCCGACACAGCGCCCCGCCTCGCGCCAACGCCCAGCCCGCGTGGGCCAGCGTCGCCTGGTCGAACACGAGCGCTCGGCGCAGGAAGGCCGTGCCCGGCGGCGGCGGCGGTGGCTGCGGCGGCACGGCTTCGATCTTCAGTTGGGGAGGCGGCGCGTCCACCGCACAGGCGGCCAGATCGACATCCAGGCCCGCGGTCAAAGTAGCCAGGGCGCGCTGACCTTGGTGGCGAACCAGTTCGGGCGCATTGGCCAGAGGCACGTCGTAGTGCAAAGAGAGGCGCACTTCCAGCGGTTCGCCCGACGGCGACGCGGTGGGCAGGCGACCGGCGAACTCCAACTGCGGCGGGAACATGGCGCGCAGAACGTGCAGCGACGCCTGAGCCAGCCGGGGCGCCAGAGCGGCGTGCACGACATCGAGCAGGTGCGCGTCGATGGAGTCTGCACCTGTAGATCCAGTCGGTTGCAGACAAGCCGCGTTAGCCGTGAGCCCATGTGCCTGCCAGGTCACGCTCGGTTCCACAGCCAAGACGGCGTCGACCGCGCCGTCGGCATCGCGCACGATCTCGATCTGAACGGCGACGTGACCGGCCTTCGCTTTCCAGGTTACCCCGCACGCCACCTGGCCTGGGACGGCAATGGCCAAGGCCAGCGCGGCCTTGGCCACGGTGAACTCGAGCTGCAGGCGCGAAGGCAGGGGCCAGGTCACCGGGCCGGCGGTCACGTCCAGGGAAGTCGAAAGCGCACTGACGAGGTGACCGGAGCCGTCCGGGATTGGCCACGGCGCCGCCACGACGTCGAGCGATTTGCCGGCTACCGTGCGTACAGTCTCCGCTAGTTGGGCGAGATCAGCATCCGCCAGCACGATTCGCACGCCCGCCGGCAGGGTCCGCGTTGCGGGCAGCGGTGCGACCAGGGGCAGGGGCGCCTGCGTTGGTCCGCACGCCGCGAGGACCACGAACAAAACCAGCGCTGTCAGGGGGATGCGCGCCATCACAGCGTGCCTCCGGGCGAGATCGTGGCGGTGCGCAGGATGCCGCCGCCAGGGCCACGGCCGCTTTGGAGTTCGACCCAGGCCAGGCCGATGCTGCCGCCTTCGAGCGCGGTCAGGACCGGCCAGGCTTGCGGACCGTCGCCGGGCAGCGCGTTGTGGGTGAAGGTGCCCGAAGGCGTCTGGATCGCGAGATCGAGGCGCAACCTCGAAGCGTCCTGGATGGCAATCACCGCGCGACCATTCGGCAAGATCGCCACGGCCAGGGACGTGCCGACCAGGTTGGCCCGCTGCGTCCCGCTCGCGGGGTCCAGCACGCGGCCGTCGGCGACGACTTCCTGGGTGACGACGCCGGCCTTGCTGCGCGACAGCAGCACGCGTCCCGACGTGCGATCCCGGTAGGCAACAGCGAGTTCACCTGCCTGACCGACCGCTGACGCCGCCGTTGCCCCCATGTCGCCCGCGTCCCACCCGGTGGCCGGATCTCGGCCGGCGATCCGTGCCACGTTCCAAGCAGTTCCGGAGCGCACCGCCAGCACGAGATCGCCGCCGTGGGCTTCGTAACTGACCAGCGCCGGCCCCGAGGGCAGCATCGCCAGGCTCAGGCCGTGTCCTTCATCGACGCTGGCGCTGGGCTGGCCCGGTAGCACGGGCGGTGGCACGATTTCGTCAGTCCATTGGCCCGCTTGCCGGCGCGAAACGTGCAGCCCGCCCGGTGCGGTCGAACGCCACGCCACGACCGGCGCGCCCTGCCAGAGGCCGATCGCCACGTCGCGCCCCATCGTTCCCGGCGCGGCCAGCGGTTGCGGATCGCGCTGCCAACCGGTCGAGCCTCCGCTCGCGTACCACAGGGTCGCATCGCCCCCGCGCACCCACGCGACGTGCACGCGACCTTCTGCGTCCGCCACCGCCGCCGAGGCCTGACCCGCGGGGGCATCGTCTGGCGCAGCGCTCGGGCCGGCGATGAAGCTGGCCTGCCAGTGGTCCGCATGCCCGGTCAGAAGCAGAAGACTCTTGCGATCAGGAGCATGCGCGACGACGCCGAGTTGGCCGCCTGGCAACCGCAGCATCGACAGGTGCCCCAGTACGCCGGGCACGCTCGCGGCTTGCGTCGGCGCCTTTTCGCACAGGCCGGTCTGGGCATTGCAGGAAGTGCCAACGGGACAAGCGCCCGGCTCGCATACGTCGCGTCCGCAGCCGAGCCAGAAGCACGCTGCGAACAGGCACACCAGAACGCGGCTCAGCCTGAGGCGGGGGCACGTGCGCGACCAAGGCGAAACCACAGGCATGGCAGCAAGGATGCGCAAGCGCCGGCCCGTGCGCAAGCATGCACGCCACAGCGAAGCTCGGAAACTGGCGCAATCGCGTGCGCATGCTATGTTTGTCCCGCCCACGCTTGGGCATGCCCGAAGGCCCGCCATGCAGCACGACAGCCGCGACGTCTTGCGCCGCATCCCGCTCTTTCGCGACTTCAGCGGCCAGGACTGCGACGCCGTGATGTCGGTCATGCGCCTGCGCCAGTTCCAGACCGGCGACGTGGTGCTCAAGCAGGGCGCGCCGGGCGATCACATGGTCATCGTGCTCGATGGCCGGTTACGCGTGATGCTCGAGGACGCTCATGGTCACAAGACCGAGTTGGGTGCCATTCAGGCCGGTGAAATCGTGGGTGAAATGGCGGCCATCGATCCGGCCCCGCGCAATGCCAGCGTGATCGCGGCGTCCGATGCCGTGGTCTATGAACTCGGGCGCGCTGGTCTGCAGCAGTTGCGGGTGCAGGCGCCGGGCGCTTCGACCGCCATCGTCGCGGCAATCATCGGCGACGTGACGCGGCGACTGCGCGAGATGGACAAGCGCATCGATCGAGAGTTGAACCCGGCGAGCGCGGCGAAATCGTCCCAGCCTGCCGCTGCCGAAGTAGCTGCGCCGTCGCTGTTCTCACGCATCTGGTCGCACCTGACCGGCGATTAGTCGACACGATCGCTCACGGAGATTCCGATGGCCCAGATCGACCTGCGCAAGCTGCCTTCACTGAAGGATTATTCCAACGCCGAGCTCAAGCTCCTGGCCTCTGTGGCGCCCGCGCGCGATTTTCCCGAGGGTGCCGTGCTGTGCCGCGAAGGGACGACGGGTGCTTCGTGCTTCCTGCTGGCGACCGGTACAGTGAACGTATCCAAGCATACCGAAGAAGGTGAGCGCACTGTGGCGACCCTGCGCGGCGGTGCGATCGTGGGGCAGATGGCGCTGGTCGACCGCTCGCCGCGGTCCGCTTCGGTGTTGGCCGCCGAGCCGACGATTGCCCTGGAACTGACGCGCGACGTGTTCGAGAACCTGCTGCGGGCTTCCAGTCCCCTGGCCCTGCGTTTCCAGGAGCAGATAGCCATCGCCGGAATCCGCCAACTGCGCATGGCGACACAACGTCTTGCGACGCTGTTGGGTACCCGCAAGCAGGACGCCCCCGCGATCGAGAAGCCGGCGCGCACCCAACTGCGGACCATGCAGGCCGCGCTGTCCGAGTGGGACATGACCCTGGACGACCTGGACAAGGTGTACGTCTCGACGCCGCACGGGCAGATGAGCGCCGAAGAGACCCGCCAGCGCACGCGGCAGTAGCGCCTGGTTCCGGTTTGCCGTCATCCCGTGCAGATACCACTGAGCGCGTGCCTGCGCCGTCATCCTGGGTTACACTCTTGCGCCCCGATTCGCGACCTGCCGCGAGAGAGCGCCGTCATGCCCAATGCGCCCGAACTGTCCCCTGATGTCCGCCCCGACCTCGATTTGCCGCCGGGACCGTTTCCCGAGGTCAAGTCGTTTACGATCGCCGGGCCGGTTTCGCCAGCGAACCAGGTCACCGTCAACAAGCCTTTCATTCTCGCACCGATGAGCGGCGTGACCGACAGCGCGTTTCGCCGCATGGTGCAAACTGCGGGCCACGGCGTCGGCCTTCTCGTCACCGAGTTCATCTCGATCGAGGGCTTGACCCGCGCCAACATGAAGTCCGCGGCGCGCATGGCTTTCCACGACGAGGAGAGACCGCTGTCCGTGCAGATCTTCGGCGCCGAGATCGAGCGCATGGTCCACGCCGCGACGATCATCGAGCAGTCCGGCGCCCAGGTCGTCGACATCAACTGCGGCTGCCCGGCGCCCAAGATCGTCAAGCGCGGCGGCGGCGCGGAATTGCTGAGGCAATGCGACCACTTGGCGCGTCTGGTCGAAGCCACCGTCAAGGCCGTGAAGATCCCGGTGACCGTGAAGATCCGCTCGGGCTGGAGCGCCGACACCATCAACGCCGTGCAGATCGCCAAGAGCGTCGAGGCGGCCGGCGCGCAGATGTTGGCGGTGCACGGTCGGACTCGCGTACAACTCTACACCGGTGAAGCGGATTGGGGCATCATCGACGAGGTGGCGCGCAGCATTTCGATCCCGGTGGTAGGTTCGGGCGACGTGTGCACCCCGCAAGAAGCGGTCTGGCGCTATCGGTCCACGGCGGTCGCGGGCGTCATGATCGGCCGGGCGGCGATCATGAACCCCTGGATCTTCGGGCAGATCGATGACCTGGTCGCGGGCCGGCCGATCCGCGTCATCGGCAGCGGCGAGCGCTTGCGGTTGCTGTACCACTTCCGCGACATGATGTCCGGCGCCATGCCCGACCACGCAATCCCGGGGCGCCTCAAGCAGTTGCTGGCGCGCATGACCAAGGGCTTCTCGTACGGTTCGCTGCTGCGTGAAAAGGCGATGCGGGCGCAGACGACGGCGGACATGTTCATGTGGATCGAAGGCTTCTTCGCTGCCGTGGACGAGGATCGCGTCGAACAGTGGGCCGAAACGGCGCGCGGCACGGTCACGCAGGTGGCGATCCTGGACGCGGCCTGACGCCGGACACCTGACGCTCGCTTCACTTCCCTTCGGTCGGCGCGGGTGCGGCGGCAGGCTTCGCGGCAGCAGGAGCGTCGGCCGTCTTGGCCTCGCTCGCGCTCTCACTGTTGCCGGCATCCGCCTTCTTCTCCGCGCCGTCCACGTTCTTCTCGGCCCCGGGCTTCTTCCCGGCCTCGACCGGCGGCTTCTTGGCCCCGTAATCACTGGCATACCAGCCGGAACCCTTCAAGTGGAACGTGCCGCCGGTGATGAGCCGCGTGCACTGGCCGCTGGCACACTTCGGGCATTCGGCGCCAGCGGGTTCGGTGATGCGCTGGGTCTTCTCGAACACGGTTCCGCAAGAATCACAACGATAATCGTACGCAGGCATGGTCTCGTCTCGCCGGTGGGTCGATGGGCTGGCCACTTTCGCTTCGGGGGCGGCGATCGGTTCGAATCGGCGCCGTCACCACGCTAGGCTCGCGTTCGGGCCTGTCAAGAGCGCACGCCGGTCTTCACCGCGCACCGCTGACGGACGTCAAAGTCCCTGCGTCACGCGGGCCCCCGTATCACAAGCTTGAGACCCATCGGGATTGTGCTAGTTTGTCAGGCGTCGGCGTCCTTCCCCCGCGGTCGACGGTCCAGACCTTCTGCGAGCAGGTTCTCCTCCATGCGCGTATGTCCCCGCTGCTCAACGGAAACACTCGACGTCACGTGTCCGGACGACGGCGCGCCGACCATCGAAGTGCAAGACCAGGGCCCGGCGACCTATCCGGCGGGCACGCTCTTCGCGGACCGCTACCGCATCGACGGCGTGTTGGGCATCGGCGGTTTCGGCGCGGTGTATCGCTGCACGCAACTGAACATGAACCAGACGGTCGCGGTCAAAGTGTTGCGCAACGAGCACTTGCAGTCGATCGAACACGTCAAGCGCTTCACGCGCGAAGCCCAGGCAGCGTCCAAGCTCACGCATCCCAACACGATTCGCATCTTCGACTTCGGCCAGAACAAGGACCAGGCGCTGTACCTGGCGATGGAGTTCGTCGAGGGCGAAACGCTGGGCCACCGGCTGGATGAACACGGCACGATCTATTGGGAAACGCTCGTTCCGATCATGACGCAGGTGTGCCATTCGCTGACCGAGGCGCACGCGGCTGGGCTCATCCACCGCGACCTCAAGCCTGAGAACATCATGCTCGTGCAGGTGGCGGGCGACCCGAACTTCGTGAAAGTGCTGGACTTCGGTATCGCCAAGGTGATGAAGGACAGCGACAACGACCAGTCGCAGTTGACCGAAAGCGGCATGATCATGGGGACGCCGACCTACATGTCGCCGGAGCAGGCCAAGGGAGAGGCGATCAACGGGCGGTCCGACATCTACTCGCTGGGCGTGATGATGTACGAGGCGTTGACCGGCAAGCCGCCGTTCCAGGGCGACACGCCCATGACGGTGCTGGTCGCGCACATCAAGGACATTCCCCGGCCGATGCCGCGCGACGGCAGTATTCCCAACGTGCCGCAGGAACTCGAGAAAGTCGTGCTCAGCTGCCTGGAGAAGGATCCGGCGCGGCGGCCGCAGTCCACCAGCCAACTGGTCGATCGGTTGGTCAGCGCGGCCAAGAACGTGCGCGACCCGGTGCCGACGACGGTTTCGCGCGCGCCGCTCGATGCCGGCCTGACCGCGCTGACTCCCTCGGTGCCGGCCGACGACCTGCGCCCGCCGACGCCGATCGCCATCGAAGTACCCGTACAGACGCCGCCGAACCGGGCGCCGCTGTACATCGGCTTGGGCGCGTTCGCAGCGGTGGCGCTGCTCGCCGTGGCCGTGGCGCTGCTGGCGGGCGGCAAGCAGAACGCGACCGAAGTGCCGGCCGCGGTTGCGCCCCAAGTCGTCCAGGCGCCGCCCCAGTTGAACGCGGCCCCTCCGGTCGCGGTCGGATCGGTGGTAGCGCAACCTGCGACCGCGCCCACGGCCGAGGCGCATCCCCAACCGCACGTGCCTGCAGCCAAAGCGGAAACTGCAGCCAAGCCGGAGCCGGCAGCCGAGCCGGTGCGCGCGCCCGAAGCCGTGAAGGCGGCCGAGAAAGTCGTCAAGCCGGCCGAGAAGGTGCCCGAGAAGCCAGTGGTCGCGGTCGAGCCGCGCAACCCGCCCGTCAAGAAGGCCACTGTCGAGCCCGAGAAGAAGGCGACGCCGGAGAAGCCGCCGGAGAAAGTCGAGCACAAGGAACGCAAACCCGATCCGAACGACTTCCAGCTCGACGATGACCCGCCGAAGAAGTGACCTTGTGCCTTTGCGATCGGCCGAAAAGTTGACGCCAAGCTCGGGGTGCGCGACACCGGACCTGCGGCTGTAGCGCCGCCGTCTGGACGTCGAGATGCCGCCCTGCCTGAATCGCCCAATCATCACCATACTTCAGCGGTTGCTCGCGACGTTCAGCACGGCGTTGCTCGTTTGCGCGACCGTCCTGCCGCGCGTGGCGCATGCCCAGGCCGTGGCCCTGACGCCGGACGAGGCGCGCGCCCGCGAAGAGGCCCTGGAACTGTTCAACCAGGGCAAGCTCGCGCTCAAGGCGCAGGACTACGGTCGGGCCCTGGACCTGTTTTCCAAGGCGCAGGCGCGCTTCACCAAGGAGCCCTACATCATCCTGGCGCTGGCCAAGACCCTGGACAAGGCTGGAGATCTGGAAAAAGCCAAGGGTTACTATGAGCTGTTCCTGGCGACGGCGCCGACGACCACGGCCTCGTTCGCCAAGGACCGCGCCGCGACGGTGCAGCGCATCCAGGAAATCCAGGGCGAGCTGGCCAAGCGTCCGGGCGTGCTGAAGTTCAAGGGCATGCCATCCGGGGCTCAGCTCGAACTGAACGGCAAGCCGGCGGATGTCGACACCAAAGGCGAGATCAAGGTCGCGGCGGGCACGTACTCGCTGCGCGTCACGGTGGACAAGCGCCTGCCGTTCGAGCGCGCCGCCGTGATGGTCGGGCCGGGTGAAGTCAAGGAAATCGAGGTGGTGATGCTGGCTCCGGTCGACCAGAGCACGCTGCCGCACGACTATACCTGGGCCTGGGTGGCGGGCGGCGCGACGGTGGCGGGGATCGTGACCGGCGCGGTGTTCGGCGTGCTGACCCAGCAGAGCCTGGACGACTACAACAAGGCCTTCGAGCCGGATGGTCGGGCGCGCAAGGAAACGCTCGAGAAATACGTGCAGAAGGACGCCAATGGCCAGCCGGTCACCAAGGACGGTGTGCCGGTCAAGTGCAAGCTCGGCGACACGAAGCCCTGTGCGGATGCGATCGCGGAAGGCAACGGCTACATCGATACGTTCAAGTCGCGGCGTACGGCCATGATCGCCAGTCTAGGCACGGGCGCGGCGTTGGGCGTGCTGGCGGTGGTGCTGTATTTGAATGCGCCGCTGAAGGAACCGGGTGCCAAGGGCGTGTACTTGCCGCCCAAGACTTCCTGGCGCGTGCTGCCGACCTTCGATGGGCGGACCGGCGGAGCATTGATTTCGCTGGACTTCTAGCTAGCGGCTGCGGGCGTCCAATTTCCGCAGGGCAAAGTCGAGCGCCTTCAGCACCTCGGGGTGGGTCTCCTTGGCCCGCCGTTTCGCTGCGTGATCGCGAGCTAGCTTGGCATCGGGCAGGAACAGCAGCCCGCGCGCCGCTGCCGACCGCACCGCCGGCACCGCGTCGTTCAGTAGCTTGTCGAGTACTGGCATGGCCTTGCGCGCGTCGCGTCGCCCCGGACCCGCCGCCCAGGCCACCGCGCCCGTCGCGCGCAGCGCCGGATCCGCCAGCGTCAGATCCTTGCGCAACCGCTCAGTGGCCTTGGGCGTCGCCAGGATACCGAGGAAAGACAATGCCCTGTGCCGCGCGTAGGTCGTCTCGTGGCCATCGTGCACCACCGCGTCCAGCGCGACTTCGACGCTCGGGCCGCCCGCCTGCACCAACTGCGCGGGGGTCGGCACCGATTCCATCGCCAGCAGCCAGGCGCGCAGGGGCTGGTTCACCTCGACAGCAAACGCGGGGGTCGCCAGCAACGTTGCCGCGGTCGTCCAACTACCTAGTTTCATGTGCCACTTCATGGTCTTCCTCTCCGCGTGATGGGCACTGTAGCCGTTCCCAGGCGCATCCGCCACGTGTCGCGGCGGGCACAGGTTCGTCGAACGTCACGGTTTCGCGTGGACCCAGGGACTCGCGAACAGCACGTCGCCCTGCTGCGGCGTCAGCTTGCCCGCCCCGCTTTCGCCCTGGGACCAATTCATCAGGTTGTCGGCATCGTTGGGCGGTGTGTCCGGCAGCGTGTCGTGCACCGGCGATTCACCCGGTTCGGGCTGCTCCGTGGTGTGGAACAGCCCGAGATAGTGGCTGAGTTCGTGCGCAACCACCCGGCCCAGCAAGTCCGGCTCGGCCGGTCCCAGGGCCAGGGACACCGCCAGACCTGCGCGCGGCCCACCGACCTCGAGTGGCGGACCGGGGATGCCGCCCGACAGCCCGCGCACGATGGCCGCGCCCGGCTGCACCCCGCCCAGGTAGATGGCCTCGACCAGGAACACATTGATCCCCATAGGCAAGCCCGCGCCACTTTGCAGCAGCGCCGTGAGGTCACTGTCCGCGCCGCCGTCGTGCACCACGATCAGGCTGTCCACCTTGACGTCGACCGGCCGCACCTCACCCAGATCCAACCCCACCTGGCCGAGCGCGAGCCTCACCTCCGCCAGCGCGGCTTGGATGCGCGGGTGCTGCAAGGCGATGGCCGCGTCGATGCCACTTGCTCCGGTCAGACACAGGTTGACGTCCAGCACGCCCAGGCGCGGCACCTGCTGGGGCCTCTGCACGAGATCGACGCGGGCCTGCACCTGACCTTGCCGCGCCTGATCGACTCCGCCGGTCGTCTCGTAAGCCAGCGCGGTGAACGTCCATTCGCCCGGCTGCACCTGCACCCCGGGCGCGTTGGGCACCAGGAAGCTCGCCTCGTAGGTGTTGGTCGACACACGGTTCTGGCAGGGCAGGCAAAGACGCGGAATGTCCTGCGCATCGGTCCAGCCCGCGGGCACGATCACATATCCTTTAGGTCCAGAAAGTTCCGCCAGCGTGAGCTGCCATGGTTGCGCGCCCTGCAAAGTCACCGCCAGCGAGGTCGTCCCCGGCGGCACCTGGAACTTCGTGCGCGAAGTCTGGCCGTTCTTCGCCGTCGTCAGGCTCGGCCATGCGATGCGGGCGTGACCATCTTGGAACTGAAGCTGATCCGCAGGAGACGTGTCCACATGCGCCGAAGCGATGTCCTGCGCGTCCGGCACCTTCACCGCCGGGTCGCCGCAACCCAGCGTCGCCAGCGTCAACGACGGCGCAACCTGACGCGCCAGCGGGGCGACGACCGTGCGCAAGAACTTGCCTCGGCTGGGAAAATTCACGAAATGAGCTCCTGCTGCAAACACTGGAATAGCCGCCCGGCGCGACGCGTTACATCGATGAGAGCCTTGGGTGGCCGTTTTCCTCCCACGTCAAGCCGCCCAGGACTCGATTGCGCGCCTTTACCCGGGCTGGCCTTGGCTGGTCTTCCTCCCTCCCCATCCGGCGGGACCGGTACCGGGTAGAGCGCGCGCCTCTCTCCTGCCTCCACATCGCCTCCCGTTTGCGCCGGCTCGCCGCGGTCCGTATCGGTGATCCATCGTCCCCGATTCGGCAACGAACGCAAGCCAGGTCTCGCGCGCTTGCACTCTGGTCGAGCGCTCGGGTAGAACGCGCGCCGCCCGCAGCGAGCCTTGGGGCCGGGAGGCCAACGTGACCCGCAAAGCCTGGATCCCTTTCGCAGCCATGCTCGCCCTCGGCCTCGTCGCCGTCGCGGTACCGCCAGCCGTGCCAACTGGTCGCGCCGCCCCGGTCAGTGCCGGCGACACCGCTTGGATGCTCACGGCCACCGCGCTGGTCCTGCTGATGACGCCCGGCCTGTCGTTCTTCTACGGCGGCATGGTGCGCGGCAAGAACGTGCTGTCGACGATGCTGCAATCCTTCATCGCCATGGGCCTGGTCAGCATCCTCTGGGTCGTGGTGGGATTCTCCTTGGCTTTTGGCAAGAGCATCGGCGGCGTCATCGGCGATCCGCGCACGTTCTTCCTGTTCACCGGCGTCGGCGGCGAATCGCACGCGGCGCTCAGCCCTACCATCCCCCTGGCCCTGTTCGCCCTGTTCCAACTCAAGTTCGCGATCATCACGCCCGCGTTGATCACCGGCAGTTTCGCCGAGCGCGTCCGCTTCTCGAGCTACATGGTCTTCATCGTCCTGTTCACGCTGCTCATCTACTGCCCGCTCGCGCACTGGACCTGGCATCCGGATGGCTTTTTGCACAAGTGGGGCGTGCTGGACTTCGCGGGCGGTACCGTCGTGCACATGTCCGCCGGACTTGCTGCTTTGGCAGGCGCCTTCGTGCTCGGCAGCCGCGCCGATCACCGCCGGGGCCATGTCCACCGCCCCGCCCACATCCCCTACGTCCTGTTGGGCACCGGCATGCTCTGGTTTGGCTGGTTCGGCTTCAACGCCGGCTCCGCGCTGGCCGCCTCGTCGACCGCGGTCCAGGCCTTCCTCACCACCAACACCGCGTCGGCTGCCGCAATGCTCACCTGGCTGCTGGTCGACGGCACCCGCGGCGCCCGCCCCTCGGCCATGGGAGCGTGCATCGGCGCAGTCGTCGGCCTGGTCGCGATCACGCCCGCCGCGGGCTACGTCAGCGTCGGTTCCAGCCTGCTCATCGGCATGGTCGCTGCCATCGCCAGCAATTTCGCGGTACACTGGAAGAGCCGTACTTCGTTCGACGACACGCTGGACGTCTTTCCCTGTCACGGCGTCGGCGGCATCGTCGGCATGATCGCGACCGGCGTCCTCGCCACGACGTTGGTCAATCCGGCGGGCGGCGACGGCTTGCTGTATGGAGGCACGACGCTGTTCCTGCATCATATCATGGCATTGGTTCTGGTCTCGGCGTTCGTGCTGATTGCCAGTTTCGGCCTGCTCAAAGGCATCGACGCGGTCTGGCGGTTGCGCGTGACGCCGGAGCAGGAAGCGCTCGGTCTCGATCTCAGCCAACACGGTGAAAGCGTGCTCGGCATCGAAAGCGACAGGGTGCCGCTCGGCCACGAACCGTCCGCCGCCAGTCGCAGCGCCTGAGGCGATCAGCTCGCGCATCCTTGCTGATCCCCTGCATCCCGCCCGGAGTTCCATGCCCGCCACCCGCCAACCCACGTCCTGGTCAGCCGGCTCAGCGAGGGGTGGCCTTTGGCGCGTCGGCCTTTGGCTGCTCGCCGGCATCGGCCTCTTCGCCGCCCGGCCCAGCCTCGCTTTGGACTATGATCGCAACGACATCCTCACGCGTTCCGTCGGCCTGGGCTTCGCCATCGCGCCGATCCGCACCTGCACCGATTGCTCGGCCCCCATGGCGTCGTTCGTGCAAGCGGCCGCGGGCAGGCAGACACGCTTCTTGTTCGTCGCCACCGAGGTCCAGCTCGGCGTGGTGTTCAACGGCCACCCGTGGTTGTCGCTGGGCGGCATCACCGGCTTCGAGACGGCGGACAACGCGTTCGTGCCCTTGCGCGCTTATGGTCAGCTCGGCGTCGCCTTCACCTACATGAGCGATGTTCTCGCAGACTTGCTGGTCTTTTCGGCAGAGGCGGGCATGCGCTATCAGGTTCGATCGTATTCGCGGCCGCACGCCATGCTGTTCATGGGCGTGCGCGCGTTGTCCAACCTGGGCCACACCAGCGGCATGGTCCACGGCGGCCTGATGTGGACGTTCGACTGACCCGCTGGCGAAGCGACGATTCGCCGCCCAATCAGATCACTTCGCTTGCGTGAGCCAAAGCCGCCTGCCGACGGGCCAGGAGTTCGCTGCGAGTGACCAGCGCGTGCACCTCGACGCCCTGCTTTTCGACCTGCTCCCGACCGCCCTCTTCGCGATCGACCAGCACGACCACGTGTTCGACCACCAGACCGGCGTCGCGCGCGCGTTCGATGGCCTGGATCGTCGAGTTGCCCGTGGTGATCACGTCGTCGACCACCACCACGTGACTGCCGGGTGCCACGCCGCCCTCGACCCATTGCGCCGTCCCATGATCTTTCGCAGCCTTGCGCACGACGAAGGCCTGCAGGGGACGCGAGCGCAAGTGGCTGTGCATCGCTGCCGCCGAGGCGATGGGGTCCGCGCCCAAGGTCAGACCGCCGACCGCCGTGACGCCCAGACGCCGAGAAGCTTCGTAGACCAAGGCGCCAATGATATTCATGCCCTCTGGGTGCATCGTCACGGGCTTGCAGTCGAAGTAGTACGGCGACGTCTTGCCGCTCGACAGCTGGAACGGCGGATTGTCACGCACTTGGAAAGAATGCAGGAGTAGGAGCTCGATCAGGCGGTCCTTGCGTAGATCCATGGTTGGCCTCCGTGTACCCCGAGCATCGCCCGTTCGCGGACAGTGTCAAATCCCAACGTCACCGTTGCCGCGGTCCGGACGCTTACGGTATATCGGTCGCCGCGGCCGGTCCGCCGCACGGTCGCGCGCATGGTCTCTCCGATCGCACAGTTGCTCGAGCACAAGAAGATCGTCGTCTGCGTCGGTGCGGGCGGCGTAGGCAAGACGACAGCCTCGGCGGCGCTGGGCGTGGCGGCGGCGCGGATGGGCAAGCGCACGCTGGTGCTGACCGTCGATCCGGCACGCCGCTTGGCCAACGCCCTGGGACTGCAGGCGTTTGACGAGCAAGTCCAGCGTATTCCGATCGAAGCCTTCAGCGCGCAGGGGCTGACCGTCGCGCAACCCCTGGACGCCGCGATGCTCGACGTGAAGAAGACCTTCGATCGGGTCGTCACCCGCTACGCCAAGACGCCCGAGGGGCGCGATCGCATCCTGGCCCACCCGTTTTATCAACAAGCCTCGACCGCGCTGGCCGGATCGCAGGAGTACATGGCGGTCGAGCGCTTGTACGAGAGCGCGACCGGTGGCGACTACGATCTGGTGGTGCTGGACACGCCGCCCTCGGCCCACGCGCTGGACTTCCTCGAAGCGCCTGATCGCCTGGTAGACCTGTTCGATTCCACAGCCTTCCGCTTGTTGCTCAAGCCGGCATCCCACTTGCGCGGCAATCCGTTCAAGAGCGGCTCGATGGTGATGCGCGGGCTGTCCAAGTTCACCGGCGCGGAGATGTTCGGCAACCTGCTCGAGTTCTTCACCGCGCTGTCCGAGACATTCGATGGTTTCGTGCAGCGGGCGCGCGATGCCCAGAAGCTCCTGCGCGGGCCGGACACCGCGTTCGTGCTCGTGGCGGCGTGCGACGCGGTCAGCACGGAGCAAGCGCTGTACCTCGGCGAGCGACTGTCGCAGCAAAACATGATGGTGGGCGCTTTCGTGGTGAACCGCGTGACGCCGTTCGCGCCGGAACCTGCCGTGGCCGGGCCCGAACTGGAGGCAGGCTTGGAAGCAGCGCTGCGGCACGTCGGCATGTGCGGTGTGCCGGGAGACAGCCGCGATCCGCTCAAGATCGCCAAGACCATGGGGCAGATCGCCCGCCAGCTCGGTCGCTTGGCGCAGGCTGATCGCGATCACGTCCGCGCGGTGCAGGAACGGCTACGGGGCGGTGTGCCTGTGGTGCCGGTGCTGCGCTCCGAGGAGGAACCGGACACGCTGGCTGGGCTCTATCGGCTCGGCGCGGCCTTGACGGGGGCGGACCCACCCACGCTGGGGCGCTAGCCGCAGGGAGAACGCCTGATGGCCAAGCCATTGAAACCCCTGACAGGTTTGCCGCAGCGGCAGTTGGGCTGGGCGCCATGGCTCCTGGCCCTGCTGTTGACCGCGCCGATAGCCTGGATCCTGTCGCAGCCGGGCGTGTATGTCGGCAACGGCACGGATCTGTTCTCGTATCAGATTCCTTTGCGCGCGATGGTCGCCGAACGGCTGCTGGCGGGCGACTGGCCGTCGTGGAATCCCTTCGAGTTGGCGGGAGTTCCGGTCCATGCCGGCATGCAGTTGGGCCTGGCGTACCCGCCTGACCTCGCCCTGCCGCTGCTGCTGGGAGCCAAGGCGTGCGACTGGCTGCTGTGGCTGCACCTCGTGTGGCTGGCGGTAGGCATGTGGCGGCTGGCGCTGGTCCACACCGGAACCACGCAGAATACCTCGCTATGGCGCGCCTGGCTGGCCCCGATCGTGGCGGCGGCCATCGTGGCAGGCAGCGGGCCGACTTGGGGCCACGTGTTCGCAGGTCACGTCAGCCTGATCCAGGCTTGGGCGTGGCTGCCTTGGATCTGGGCGCTGGCGATCGCAGCGCTGCAGTCCCGGCGCGCGCAGCCGCTGCTGCTGGCCATGGCCGCGCTCGGGGCCCAGGTCCTCTCCGGGCATCCACAGGTCACGTACCTGACCTTGGTGGGCCTGTGCTTCGTCCTGTTGGGCCATGCGCTGGACCCGAGCCCGAACCCGAACCCGAACCCGAACCCGAACCCGAACCCGAACCCGTCCCCGTCCC
>CAYHHL010000016.1:0-53304 GCA_964356325.1 uncultured Enterobacteriaceae bacterium
CACGGATTGCCACGAAATTGTTGACGTTGAACGCCGACGAGAGGATGGCGTCGCCGCGCACCTGCGGACTGACCGCTTGCACGCCGGGCACCTTGCGCAGGCCGCTCGCCAGCGCCGCCGCGCCCTGCAACGCCTTGGCGCGCCCCGGCCTTTCGACCAGCGCGTGGGCGTTGGCGACCAGCATCTTGGCGCGCAGATCGCCCGCGAAGCCGCCCATCACCGACAGAACCACGATCAACGCCCAAGTACCCGCCGCCACGCCGACGATCGACACGAAGACCGGCAGCGAAACCTTGGCCTGGCCCTGCAGCACCAGGTAGATGCCCGTGCCGCCCGTGATGACCGCGACCGACAGCAGGGCGACCGAAACGACCGGAGGCACGCGACCTTGCAGCAGGGCCAGGGTCACGCCGAGCAGCGCGGTCACGGCCAACAGGATCTGCCCGAGCCGAACCAGGCGCGTAGCCAGACCAGCCCGGGTCCCCGCGCGCAGCCCCGCGGCGATGACCACCACGGTCAGGGCGATGACCGCCGCGGTAGGATCGAACCGTTCCAGGATCATCGGTTGCCGGCCCAGGATCGCCAAGGCCGCTGCGCCGCCCGCAAGCGCCAGAACCGGCGGCGCGACGCGAGCGAGGCGCCAAGGCAACGACGCGCATGCCAGCAGGAAACCGTGCAGGAACAATGAGATACCCAGATTGCGCGCCAGAACCTCGTGCAACCGCGCGGGCGGTGCGACCAGCGTGGGCATCAGCAGCGCGGCCCCCAAGCCGAGACAAGCCAGCGCAGCGACGGGCAAACGCCAGGTGCGCGGCAGGGGATCGACGTGGGGCTGCGCATCGACGGCCTCGCTCAGCGACCGCCACAGCCGCAGGGGCAACGGCAGCACCAGACGCGGCGCGCGCAGAAACGACCAGGCGACAAAGGTACTTGCCCGGTGAATGACCGGTTGCGTCAGCAGGCGGACGATGCCGAGCCCCAGCACCGAGAACATCGCCGCCACCGCGATCGCCGCCACGATCACGCCGAGCAGTTGCACGACCAGCCAGGCCTGGAAGCCGACCTGGGCATTGTCCGAACGTACCAGGGCCTCGGGCGCCGCCGCGATCACGGCGAGACCCAGCAGCGCGATGAGGCGCCGGAAGTGCACCTAGACTGACTCGCCCGCGCCGGCCAGCACTTCGGCGGCACCGGGACTTTGCAGGGCTGCCGCGTCGTGCACCAGGGGCTTCTCGCCGGCCTGGACTTCGGGGCGCATGTGCGGAAACAGAATCACTTCCCGGATGCTGTCGGTATCGGTCAGCAGCATGGTCAGCCGATCGACGCCGATGCCACAGCCCGCGGTCGGCGGCATGCCGTATTCGAGCGCCCGCACGTAATCGAGGTCCATCTCCATGGTTTCCTCGTCACCCTTGGCTTTCTGGGCTAATTGGGCCTGGAAGCGCGCGTACTGATCGTCGGGATCATTGAGCTCGGAGAACGCGTTGGAAATCTCGATGCAGCCGACGAAGAGCTCGAAACGGTCCACGTAATCCGGGCGTTGGTCGTTGCGCCGAGCCAGCGGCGACGTTTCCGCGGGGTAGTCGATCACGAACGTCGGTTGGATCAGGTGCGGTTCCGCCACGGCCTCGAACAGCTCGACTTGCATCTTGCCCAGCGTCGCATGCGAATCCAGGTGAACGCCCAACTGTTCTGCCTTGTTGCGCAAAGCCTTTTCGTCGTCGATCTGTGCCTCGTTCAGGCCGGCCCACTGGCGCAGACCGTCGCGAATGCGCACGCGGGGAAACGGCGCCTGCAGGTGGATCTCGCGCGGCGTACCGTCGGCGTTCAGCCCCCACGTCACGGTCGTCCCGCCGGTCACGTTGACCGCGAGTTCGGCAATCATGGTCTCGACTTCCACCATCAAGTCGTCGTAGGTCGCGTACGCCCGGTAGAACTCGAGCATGGTGAATTCGGGGTTGTGGCGCTGGCTCAAACCTTCGTTGCGGAAGTTGCGGTTGATCTCGTAGACGCGTTCCATGCCGCCGACCACCAGCCGCTTGAGGTACAGCTCGGGCGCGATGCGCAGGTACAGCGGCATGTCCAACGCGTTGTGATGCGTACGGAAAGGCCGGGCCGCCGCGCCGCCGAGCACCGGGTGCATCATCGGCGTCTCGACCTCGACGTAGCCGTTGCGATCCAGGAAGTCGCGCAGACCGCGCACGATCAGCGCGCGCCGGCGGAACACTTCGCGCACGTCGTCGTTCATCGTCAAGTCGACGTAACGCTGGCGGAAGCGCGTCTCCTTGTCGGTCAGGCCGTGGAATTTCTCGGGCAAGGGCCGCACCGACTTGGTCAGCAGGCGGATGCACTCCAGGCCCGGTTGCGCGCCTGCGAGCAGGTGGCCTTCGCGATCCGCCGTACACGCCTGCAGCGAGGCTTCGCCCATGCGGGTGCGAAAAGGCCTACCGGAAACGCCCACGATATCGCCGATGTCCAGACTGCGCTCGCCACCCTTGAACAGGCGATCGAACAAGGCCTCGTCGTCTTGCCGCTGCATGTAGATCTGAAAGGTCGAGGCGTCGGCCGCGCGCGGTTCCAGGCCCTGCTGCACCCGTTCGGTATTTTCCAGGGCGCGCGCCTGCAGCACGTCGGCCGAACTGCGATCGCGCACCCGAACGAACGCCGCCTTGCCCTTGACGTTGATCGCCATGACCCGCCCAGCGACTCGAATCAGCGCCTGACCTGCGCTGCGATCGGCGTCCAGCGCCTCGAGGCCGTGGCCGCGCACCAGCGCATGGAGCTCGGCGCCCGTGTGGGTAGGTTGGAAATCATTGGGGAAGGCAATCTCACCGGCACGACGGGCAGCGGCGATCTTCTCGCGACGCTGGCGCATGAGCGCGTTTTCTTCGAGCATCTCCCGCTCCTGTCTGGGGCAAAAACGCCTGCGCCGCAGCCTGGACCTAGTGTCGTCCAGGGTGCGGCGCTGGTGTTTGACCCTGGCTGTAAGCCTTTTTGGTCGGGGCGACAGGATTTGAACCTGCGACTCCTAGACCCCCAGTCTAGTGCGCTACCAGGCTGCGCTACGCCCCGTTTGAGTACCGGCCCTGCCGGACGCCTCGTTTGCACCATGGCTTGACGGCCACGTTGCAGCGCGGCGGGTGTAACATCGAGCGTCCGTGCGCGCAAGGGGCAGGACCGGCAATCGGCCGCTCGAGACCTCGGTGGCGGAACTGGCGTGTCGGCTGGCAGGTCCGTAGGATGCGCCACCTGCAATGCCTTGCGCCCGCCCGGAGATCCCATGCGCCCAGCCGTCCTCGCCCTGTCCTTGCTCACTGCCTGCGCGGCTGCGGCTGGTCCACAACCTGGCACGACCGTTCAGGATACCAGCGACGCCGGGGTCGATGCCGGCACGGATGCGGCAAGCGAAGTGGCTGCCCCCGCCGACACGGTGGACGTGATCGCGATCGACGTGGGTCAGGACGCCACGGCCGCCGATGTCGCCCCCTCGTGCCAGACCGCGGGATGCCCGCCCGCCTCTGCCTGTCTGGCTGACGGCAGCTGCTGCGTCCCGGCATGCACAGACAAATGCGGCGGAGTTCCTGACGGTTGCGGCGGCACCTGTGCAGCCACATGCGCCGGCGTGTGCACGGTTCCCGCCAGCGCGCCCACGCCCCTGTACCGCGCGTTCGCCTTCAAACCCATCGGTGCCGTCGCCAACAACCCGGGCTGTCCCGTGTCGCTGGGCGTCACCAGCGATGGCACGCGCGTCACCGACTTCAGCAATACCGGCGGCTATGCTGCGGGCAACACCGCGGCGATCGCGTTTGCCGCGGACGACCTCGTGGGCAAGGCCGAGCAGCTAGGCCTGCTGGCCGGCCAGGCGAGCGGTTCGGGTTGCACCTCGGGCGCCTCGGGTTGCCAGCTCAAGCTCTGGGCCAGCAGTTTCAGTCCCTATGGATTACCGGGTGTTTGCCCCGCGCGCGCCGTGCTCGTTCGGGACGTGATGGCCAGCGACGCCACGTTTCGCCAGGACGCCAAGTCGCCGGTCCCTGCGTTCGCGCCCCTGTTCCTGTTCGCGGGTCCGGTCGAAAGCCTGGCGCCGTGGCTGCAAGTACATAGACTCGTAGCGGTTCCTTCGACCAACACGGCGCTGCCGGGGGTGTTTTGCGGGGCGGTGGCGCGCTCCGATCTGCAGGCGGCGTTGGCCAAGCTGACGGCCCAGCAACAGCAGGACGGTGGCGTCGGCCTGATCAAGAAGTGGCTGCAGGATCATGAGCCTGGCGTCGATCTGGACGGCAATGGCGAGGGCGACGCCTATCCTTTCGCGTTCAGCCTGGGCATCGCGTTGGCCGGCCCGTCGTCGATAGCGAAATAGCCGAGACCCTTCGCGCCGCAGTTCGACTGCGTCGCAATGCGGGCTCAGGGTAGCTGTCGGGTCCCGAATGCTTCGCATTCACCCGTCAGCTACTTCGAAAGGTTCAGCAGTTCGCTCAGATCCGGCAACAGCAAGAATTCCACCCGCCGGTTGCGCGACTTGCCCGCCTCCGAGTCGTTGCCCGCGACCGCCACGTACGGACCGTAGCCACCCGCGCTCAGCGTCGCCGGGTTGACACCATCTGCCACCAGTTCCTCGACCACGGCCAGCGCGCGCTGCACCGACAGCCGCCAGTTCAGCGCCGCCGGGCCGGTGTTGTCCGTGTGGCCCGCGACCTGGAACCTGCGGTCCGGCATCGTGTTCAGCGCCGCCGCCAGTTCCGCCAGCACCGGCTTGGCGCCCGGCTTGACCTCGGCGCGGTTCACGTCGAACAAGATGTCGCTCTGCATCTCGATGACCAGAAAACCGTTCTGCACCTTCACGCGCAACTTGCCGCTATCGACCAGCTTCTGCAGCCGCTGCCGGACCTGGGCGATGCCCGCTTCGACGCGATTCAGCTTGTCCTGCACGCTCTTCAGCTTGTCCTGGTCAGCTTGTAGCGTCGCCTGGCAGTGCTTGAGCGAGGACTGCAACGCCGCCAGGTCGCGCCGCAGCTTGTCCGCCTCGATCTGGCAGTCGGCAAGCGCCTTGGCCCCTTGTCCGCGCCCGGTGGTGCAAAGGTCCAACACCTTCTTCGTGCTCGCCAACTCATCGATCACGTTCTGCTTGTCGCGCGCGCAGGTCTGGCCCACCTCGAGGCACTGCTTCAGCTTGCCGTTGACGTCGGCGACCTGAACGTCCAGCGCTTTCTTCTGCACTTCCAGCCAGTCCTGCTGCTGCTTCATGCCCTCCAGGTCGCGATCGTACGCTTCCCGGGTCGCGACCATGCCGCAGCCGCTCGTCCACCCCGCCAGCAGCCCGAGGCACAGCGACATCTTACCGAGACTACTCACCTTGTCCTCCTACAACTCGCGTGATCGCAACAGGGACAGCAACACCAGCAACCCCGCGCCCACCCCTTGCGTGGCCAGCACCAGGGCATACCACCAGAAGGCCGAAAACGTCGGCGTCTCCAAGGCATGCGGCATCACCACAGTGAACAGGGCCCACGCGACCAGGCTCCACGCGCTCAGCAGCACCCGATTGACGCTGCGCTCGTGGCGAACCGACCGGTCGTCAGCGCCGTTGTCCGTGTGCTTGAAGTGCAATTCCCCAGACTTGAGCCGGCGCATGACCGCGCGGATGTCGCCTGGCAGCACGCGCACGAGACCCAAATAGTCGTGCGCGATCCGGTAGATGCGCCGCGAGTAGGTCTTGGGATCGAGCACGCGCTTGACATAGAGCTGCACCAGGTAGGGCCGGATCGCCTCCAACGGATTGAACTCCGGGTAGATTTCCTGGGCGATGCCTTCGGTGGTGGAAATCGACTTGCCGATCAGGATCAGTTCCACCGGCAGGCGCACCTGGAAGCGCACGACCGCTTCGAACACCTCGGCGATGAACAGGCCGATGTCCAGCTTGACGAGCGACAAACCATGGTAACGCCGCATGATTTCGCTGATTTCACCCTGCATCGCACGCATGTTCACGGTGTCGTCGACCAGGCCGAGGTCGATGAACTGCGTCACCAGCATTTCCGGATCGGAAAGCAGCAGCGCCACCAGGAACGACAGCAGATCATCCGTAGTATCGCGGTCTACCGAGCCCATCATGCCGAAGTCGATGAGGGCTATCCGGCCGTCGCGCAGCACGAAGAAGTTGCCGGGGTGCGGATCGGCGTGGAAGAAGCCATGCTCGAAGATGGACGACATCGCGATGTGCGTGCCTATCTCCGCGATCTGCTTACCGTCGATGCCCCAGGCCTGCAACGTCGCGGTATCGGTCACCTTGCAGCCGTCGATGAACTCCATGGTGATCAAGTGCCGGGAACACAACTGCGGGTAGGTCACCGGCACGTGCACTTTGGGGTTGTCGGCGATCATCTTGCGGTAGCGCTCGATGTTGTCGACCTCGTTGGAGAAGTCCGTTTCGCGTCGCAGGTTGCGCGAGAACTGCTCGATGGCGTCGACCGGGCGGAACGGCCGCGCCTCGGGCACGCGTTCCTCGATCGAACTGGCGATCATCTGCAACAGGTCAAGATCAGTGCGGATGATCCGGTCCAAATTGGGCCGCTGCACCTTGACCACGACTTGCTCGCCCGAATGCAGCGTCGCCCGGTGCACCTGCGCGATCGAGGCGGCGGCCAGCGGCTTGTCGTCAAAAGTCGCGTAGATCTCGTGCAGTGGCTTGCCGAGGTCCGCCACGATGGTCTGGCGCACCTGCTCGATCGAGAAAGGCGCCACGTTGTCCTGGAGTTTGCGCAACTCGAAGATCAACGACATCGGAATCAAGTCGGGGCGCGTGGCCGCCATCTGCCCGAGCTTGACGAACGTCGGCCCCAGGCTCTCGAGCACGAGGCGGACGCGATGTTCCCAGGTCAGTTGCGCGATCGCATCGTCGCCGGACTCGGCCATCGCGATGCTGCGGTTGAGGAATCCCGCGTACTTGTCCAGACCTGCGCGCACAAGCCAGTGACCGAAGCCGTGGCTGACGATGACACCGGTGACCTGGCGCAACCGACCGATGCTGCGGGCGTAGGCGGGCAGGCGCAAGAGGTTGGCGACGGTGCTCATGGCTCGGCTTCGTCCTTTGTATGCGATTCAGCGGACTTCCCAACGGCCTCGCGAGCGTTCGCAGGCTGGGCGGCGAACCGATCGGCGATTTCCTGGGCGTGGACCGCGGCGGTTTCCGCCGACCGCGCGGCGACGGTGGCGAGCGTGGCCCCCGCCATCTTGGCGATGGCCTGCAAGTCTGGAAGATGGCCGGCGATTTCTTTCCAAGCGGCAAGCACGGTGTCGGCGTAGGGGGCGCCTTCCTCGCGGACCTTGGTCAGGTTGGCCACGGTCTCGGCGCGCAGGCGGGCCAATTCCTCGGGCTTCAACGCGCCGGCCTTTTCGATGCGGGCGAACACGGCCTCGGCGCCGCCTTCGAGCATCCAGCGCGCCACCAGCGAGGCGAGACCGCGCTCGAAAACTTGGCGAATCACAGCAACCCCTTGGTACTCAGCGACAATCTGGTGTCAAATGGAGCACCGCTTGATGCGCCACTGGTTGTTGTTGTCCGGATCCAGGTAGACGGCGCAGGGCGTGGGCAGGTCACGCTCGTCGTTCTCGAGGAAGTAGTCGATGCCGACGTCGCCTTGCTGCATGCGGAAATCGCGCAACGTGAAGCACTTGTCGACGTCCAGGTAGTGGCGGACCTGCTTGCGCATGCGCGGCCAGTTGCCCTCGTGCCAGCCCTTGAGCGCGTTGACCGACCGCTCCGAAGTGTGCAGGACCTTTTGCAGACGCGCCCAGCCGCGCTCCTCGTCCGGATCCTGGGCGGCCTGCACGGCTTCGTTCAGCACCCACTCGGCGCTGCCCATGTCAGGCTTGCAGACCTTGACGCCGACGAGCTTCATGCGTGCCTTGTCGATGGTTTCGCAACCGCCGAGACACGGCGCGAGACACAGGGCCAGACACAGCAGTTGGGCGGGCAGGGACGGGCGCATCGGGTGACCTCCGGCAAACGGGCCAGGTTGACGCGAGCGAGGCTATCCCGGGGTCGCCACGGTGTCGAGAACACCGGGAATCCGCGCGATGTCTGCAGGCAAAAAGGCCTTCCCGCAGCCGCCTCACGCGATCGCGCGGTTGCACGGGCGGCCCCACGGCACTACACTGTACGCCCCGGCCGACCTCGATCGTCGCGCGGCGACCCGTCCTTGGCTCCGAGGCCCTTTGCCTCCGGGACTAGGGGACGGCCACGCCGCGGGGCATCGCGTTGGTCTCCTGCCGGGTGTTTTTCCGGAGTTCCATGAGCAGTTTGCATCGTCTTTCACGCAATTCCGCGCAGCCGGCCGTAGGTCGCGACGTCGAGGCCTGGTGCCAGCCGTGCGGTCTGGCGCTGACCCACACCATCCTCGCGATGGTGGGTCTCGAAATCGCCAAGGTGAAGTGCAATACCTGTGCGGCCGAGCACAAGTACAAGTCCGCACGGGAGGCGGCCGTGGCAGCCAAGACGCCAAAGGAACCCAAGGGCGAGCGCAAGGCCGCGGCGCCCAAGAAGACGACCGAGAAGGCGCCGAAGGTCACCGACTCGCTGGACGTCAACCGCTCGGTTCGCTTGCTCTATCAGCGGGCCATGGCGGATCGCGACCGCGCGCAGGCAGTGCCCTACGCCGCGACGATGACGCCGCGCCCGGGCCAGTTGGTCGATCACAAGCTCTTCAACGTCGGCATCGTCGACGCGGTGTTCGAGGGCAAGTCCCGGTTCCTGTTCGAGGTCGGCTACAAGGTCCTCGTGACCGGCCGTCCGGCAGGACCGGCAGTCTCCTAGGCAAATCGAAGGCCTCCTGGCACAGTGGCGGCCGATGCCTCGCTTGCTGCCCGCCTCCCTGCCGCGCTTCGTCCCGCCGATGCTGGCCGCCGTGCTGGCCATGGCGTGGCTGTGGCTGCCGGTTCGACCGCCGCCCATCCAGAGCACGCAAGTCGACGCGCCGACCCTGCAGCAGATGCTCGAGGGCCGGGCGCAAGTCCTCGGGACATCAGGAGATCTGCACGTAGCTTGGCGTGACCATCCGGCCTGCGCGGTGCAGGTGCGGCCTATCGCGCAAGCCACGCCGGCCTCGATCGGCACGCGGCATTTCGCCCTGAATCCCTTGGTTTCGCCGGATCCCGCTTGCGCCCGGACGCAAAGCGCCTTGATCGACCAGTTGAGGCAGCGCGACTTCCAGCCCGACAGCATTGCCCCGGGCGACGCGACGCTCCCACGCAACTCCTTTGAAACACTGCTCTTGACCCTGACGGCGGCGGCGCTCGGGGCGCTTGCGGTCCTCGGCTTCCGGCTGATCCGCGACCTGCCGCTCGACGTCCGCCGGCAACTGGCGATCGCGTGCCTTCTGGCGTTGCTGGTCCGCGCCGTGGTGCCGCACCGACTGACGACGGTCTACTTTGCTTACGAGTGGTTCGCCCAGGCCCGCCACCTCGACAGCCTGCCGCGCTACGGTCCCGGCTCGACCGCGCTCTGGGGTCTGGTGCTCGGCCCGCTGACCTTGGACCATGCCTGGATCCTCTGGCTTCACACGGCCTTGGGCGCGCTGACCGTGGGGCTGGGCACGGCGTGGCTGCGCCTGGCGACCGGTTCGGCGCGGGCGGGCTGGATCGGCGCGGTGCTGCTGGGCCTGACTCCGCTGTTGTTGCGCGAACATGCCAGCGAGTCGATGCACGTCCCTGCGCTGGCTTGCGTGCTCCTGGCGGCGCTGGCGGCGTTGCGGGGCGATCGTTGGACCGTGGGACTTGGCCTCGCACTCTCCGCGTTGTTTCGCGCCGACGTGGCGCCGCTTGCCGTGTTGACTCTGCTGGTCCTGACTTGGGCAGCGCGAGGCCGGCTGCCTGGATTGCCGAGGCGCTGGCTCGGGCCGGGACTGGTCGCATTCGCCGGCATCGCTTTGGCGCTGGCGTACGCCCTGCAGCGCGCCGAACTGGATGCCGATCACGGCAACCTTCCGCAACTACAAGGCTACCTCAGCTCGATCGGGCAACACCTCAAGCACGACGCCCTGCCCTGGCGGCCGGACTGGCTGCCCGGCGCGCTGTGGCTCCCGGCGGTGGCATGGCTGGCGCTCGGCCACGCCGAAGGCCGTTTGCACCACCGCTGGCTCGCGCTGCTGCCGCTGACCGTGCTGTGGATCCTCCCGTCGTTCTTGGACTTCAACGAAACGTCGCTGCCCCGCCTGCAGATGCCCGCGGCGCTGACGCTGATCCTGGCCGCGGCGGCGCTGGCCGACCAGGTAGCGGCGAGCCTGCACCCGCACCGTTGGCCGCTCGCGGTCCTGGCCGCGGCGTGGCTGGCGAGCGCGTGGCCGACGATACCCACGTGTTTCCACAAGACCAACGCGCACCTGGAGGACGAACTGGTGCGCGAGGCGGCGCGGCGCGTGCGGCAGACCCTGGCCGAATCGACTCCGCCCGGCGCGGCACAAGCCTGGTTGGTGACGCGCACTTATGCCGAAGGGCCGGCGAACGGCGTGCACCTGCACTTCCCCACCTACCTGTTTCCCGGTGTGCGGGTCGTGACGGCATCGGACTGGTTGCGCGCAACGACTCGTCCTGATGTGGCTTTCTTCCTGCGTTCAGTGCGCTGTTGGGCGTGGCCGATCGCCATGGCCGGATCGTTGCGCGAAAACGACACTTGCCGGGCGGTGCTGTCCGGTGCCGCGCCCGCCCGAATCATTGGATCTAGCAGCGAAAACTTGCGTGACTCGCCCACTTTCGACTACTACGGCGCCGGCGAGAAGCTTGAAGTGGGCTTGTACAGCCTCGACGGTCCGTGATAATCGGAAAATCGTGAATGGCCTCGAACCTGGCAGTCGTCGCCGCGTCCCCCAGCAGCGCGACTCACTGGCGGCATGGTGGCAGAAGTCGACCCGCGGCTGATTTCCTATGGCATCGGCGCCGTCATCGTGGCGGCGGGTGGCTATGGAATCATGCGCATGATTCGTGGCTTCCAGGCACGCGAGACATCGGACCGGCTCGGTCCCATGCAGGCGGCGGCCAAGGAAGGCAATCACTACAAGGCCGGCCGGCTGGCGTTCGAGGCGGGCGACTGGGAACTCGCGGCACGACATTTCCTCAAGGCCGGTCGGGACCTGGACGCCGCGCGCGCCTTCCGCAAGGGCGAGGACTGGGATCGCGCCGCCACGCTGTTCGAGCAGGGCCAGGACTTCGGCAACGCCGCGGCGTGCTACAAGAAACTCGGCAACACCCACGCGCAGTTGCGGATGCTAGAGGCAGCGCAGGACTGGACAGCCGCGGCACCCTTGCTCGAACAGACCGGCGATTTGCGCAGGGCCGCCGAGATCTGGCTGCAGGCCGGGCAGTTGGAACGGGCGGCAGCGCTGTACGCGAAGAGCGGCGAATTGAAGCGGGCCACGCAGATCCGCGCCGACATGGCCGAAACCGCGCAACAATGGGCTGAAGCCGGCGCGCTGTGGTCGCAACTGCACGAATGGGCGCGCGCATTGCCCTGTTTGGAGAAGGCGGGCGACGAACCAGCGGTCTTGGACCTGCTCGTCCGCCTCGGTCGCGTCGAGGAAGCCGCGGACCGCTACGCCGCCGCGGGTCATCATGCCGAGGCCGCGCCCCTGTACGAGCAGTTGGGCGCTTTCCGTAAGGCTGCCCTGCACTTCCAGAAGGCGGGCGCCACCGAGCGGGCAATCCAGTGCCTGACGCTCGAGGGCGACAAGCTGGCGGTCGTCAAGATGCGCGCCGCGCTGGGCCAGGTCGACGAGGCCTTGCGCGTCGCGTTGGCGGTGCAGCCTTCGGAAGCAGCCTTCACCGAGGCCGCGCAGATCGCCGCAGCATTGCTGCTGGGTCGCAAGGAGCACCGTCAGGCCGCGCGCATCCTCTTGCAACTCTTGAGCGCGCCGCTGCCACACATCGAGAAGCTGGCGATCGGCAAGCAGGCCGCGCAGTTGTTCCTGGATCTAGGTGACGGCGAGCAAGGCCGGCAGGTGTTGGACAAGTTGACCGCGGCGATCCAGACCGATCCGGAAGACGAGGCGTGGGCGCTGGACATGCAGCGTAAACTCGCGAAGTTGCCTGGTACGATCCCGGCCGAAGTGGCGCTGCCAGGACGTCATCCGGCCACCGTGGGAGCGACGCCGACGCCGACCATGGCCATGGCGATAGCCAACGCCGAGCACACTGAAACCTTCGATGGCGAAGAGGAAATAGTCGCGCAATCGACGATGGCCTATCCGGGCGGCAGGACGGCGACGACCTCGCAGGTCACGGCGATGCCTGGGATGTCGCACTCACCGCAAGGCTGGCCGACCGGAGTTCCGCAAGCGTTGTCGGCTCGTTATGCGGACTTGGAGCGGCTCGGGCAAGGCGGCAACGGGGTGGTGTTCCGCGCGACGGATCGGTTGCTCGATCGGACTGTCGTGCTCAAGTTCATGATCCAGGGCACGATGCCGAGCGAGATGGCGCGGCGTTACTTCCTGCGCGAAGTGAAGCTGGCGGCGGGCCTCAACCACCCGAATATCGTACACATCTACGACATGGGCAACACCGACGACGTGCTGTGGTACGCCATGGAGTTCGTCGACGGGTTGCCGCTGACCGGCTACCTCGTCCAGGGCCAGCCGATTCGCGACCAGGTGTTCCTGATTTCGGTGCTGGAGCAGCTCTCGGCCGCGCTGGATCACGCACACAAACAGGGGCTCATCCACCGCGACATCAAGCCCGACAACGTGCTGGTGGCGACCGACGGGACCGTGAAACTGCTGGACTTTGGCTTGGCGCGCGTCCTCGATGACGGCTTCGGGGAGCAGTCGGTGCTGGCCGGGACGCCGTACTACATGGCGCCTGAGCAGTTGGACGGCACCACGATCGACCACCGCGCCGACATCTACGCCTTGGGCGTGGTGCTGTTCCGCATGGTCACGGGACAACTACCGTTTTCGGAAGGCAATGTCTTCGTGGCGCACGCGACCGAGCCGGTTCCGGATCCGCGCACGCTGAACCCGGGGCTGCCGCTCGGCATCGTGAAGGCGATCCTGAAGTGCATGGCCAAGAAGCCCGCGGATCGCTACTCGAATTGCCGGCAGATCGCCGTCGACGTACGCGACGCCCTGTTCGGCCACCTGAGTTCGCACAGTTGATCGGTGCAGAACACGGTGCCTGAATCAGCGACTAACGTCCTATTTGGTCCCGCTGATGGTGCCTGCGATGCCCTTGATCTTGAAGCCGATGGACGCCGCCTCGGGCTTGCCGTCGCCGTTGGTGTCGATGTCGGCGATGACCGTGGCGTCGAGCAAGCCCTTGATCGTGGCCTTGTCCAAACCAGCCGGGAACACGCCCTCGGGGGCCGCGTCGATGGCCGCCATCAGCCCAGCTTTGGGCACGGCGCCGGCCAGGATCGCGTCGAGGCTCGTCACCACGCCGTTCTGGATCGTCACGGTGCCCTGCATCTGCACGTCCTCGATGGTGATCTCGAGGTTGGCGCCACCGATCGGCAGCACGAACGGAAACTTGGTGCCCTTGCCACCCGCGACCAGCGTATTGCCAGCCAACGTCCCCGCCATCGCAACCACTGGCGCACACAGGATATCCAGCATCGACTTGGACGCGAGGTAGGCGCACGACTGCTTCTGCACGTCGCAAGTCGCATTGGCCGGATCCAGGCTGGCCTGGTAGAGCGCGACGTTGATGGGTCCCTGCTTGAAGTCCTTGTATTCCAACACGAGTACCACGCTGCCGGCCTCGACCGCCTTGCCGAGTTGGCCGTTGAGCAGGCCCGCCATGCCGCCGAATGCGTTGTCGATGCCGCCTGAGCAATTGCCCGCGGGCGAGCAGGTCTTGTTGTTGGCGTCGACGTCGAGGCCTTGGCCCGGTTTGCCGCCAGAGCCCACTTCGATCGCAGTCAACTTGCTGGCCTGCTTGGCAAACGCTGGCGTGCACGCGCACTGGCCGCTGCCCTTGCAGGCGCCCGCGACGCAACTGTCTGAGCTGGTGCACAGATCGCCATCGTCGCACGGCCCACCCGCCATCAGGGTGAAGGCGCAACCGGTCTGCGTGCTGCAAGAGTCCGTGGTGCAAGGGTTCTTGTCGTCGCACAGCTTGGCCTTGCCCTTGCAGACGCCGCCACCGCACAGGTCACCGCTCGTGCAAGCGTTGCCGTCGTCGCAAATCGCCGTGTTGTCTTTGTGGTTGCAGCCGCCGCCCGCCGCGCAGTCGTCGCTCGTGCACGGATTGCCGTCGTCGCAAATCGAAGTCTGGCCGACGCAACACGGGCTCTTGGTCGGCAAGTGATAGCAACCAATGGCCTTGTCCTCGACGTCGATGGTGCAGGTGTTGCCATCGTCGCAGTTGATCGGGGCGCCGGCCACGCAAGCTCCCTTGCCGCAGGTGTCGTCCACGGTGCGCGCGTCGCCGTCGCTGCAAGGCGCACTGTTGTCCGTGTGCGTACAGCCGGCGGCCAGGTCGCAACTGTCGTTGGTGCAAAGGTTGCTGTCGTCGCAACTGACCGTCGCGCCGGTGCACAGGCCCACCGCGCAGGTGTCGCCGCTGGTGCAGGCGTTGGCGTCGCTGCAAGCCGGGCCGCTCAACGCCGGGTAGGTGCAGCCCTTGGCCGGATCGCAAACATCGCTGGTGCAAGGGTTTTCGTCCCCGCACACCAGGGTCTGGCCGGCGCACTTGCCGGCCGCGCACGAGTCGCCGTAGGTGCACGGCTTGCCGTCGTCGCACTTGCCACCGTCGCCGGCCAGCGTCCAACCATTGGCATTCTTGGCGGCATCGCACATGCGGCACGGGTCGCCAGCCTTGGCCTCGCCCGCGTCCTTGCACACGCCACCGACGAGACAAGTGTCCGCCTTCAGGGTCCATTTGCACACGCCACCCGGCATCGCGCAGGCGTCGTCGGTGCAAGCCAGGCCGTCATCGCACGCCTGCAGCTGAGCTGCGGAACACGCGGGTGGCGGCACATCGACAGCCGGCACGTCCACAGATTCAGTGTCAGAGCCAGGAGTTGCATCTGATACGGCGTTCCCGTCGCTTGAGACTCCTTGATCCGAGGCGCTATCGCCTTGCGCCGCCACGTCGTTGCCACCGGTCACGGCGACCGGATCCGATCCGCATGCGACCGCGGCCATTGCCAGAAGCACAGCCAGCGCGTGCCCTTTGCCCGTGTTCATGCTCGCCACCCCGCCTCCGTTTGCCGTACGCGCCGTGCTCGAAGTGCTCATTGCAGATTCCCGCCGACGACCGAGTTGCCTTCCTTGCGCGTCACCCCGGTCGGATTGATCGCCAGCACGGCGGTTCCGGGCGGCAACTTGGCCGCGGCGCTGAGGTCGATCGCGGGAATCGGGAATGAACCCAGGGCATTGCCACCGAGCGCGCCGACCAGTCCGGTCAGCAGGTTGTCCTTCACCAACTTCTCCAGCACGTTTTCGGAACTGACGAGGTTGTCCTGCTGCACGTCGACCTGCAACTCCGCCGTCTGCACTTTGTCCAGCGAGATGCCGAGCTTGCCGTCCTTGGCCACCACTTGCACGCCGGCCGTGAAGGTCGCGTACATGATGACGTCCATCTGCTGGCCGAACAGCTTCAGGCTCGCATCGACGCGCAAATCACCTACGTGGGCAATGAGTTCGCCCTTGGCGTTGCAGTCCGCCATGGTCGGCGCCAGCATGCCGCTGACCTTCAGCTTGAGCTCGCTGATGCCATAACCCGCGAGATCTACGCTACCTAGCAGGGAGGCAGGCACCGGGAACTCGAACAGGCCGCCCTGCCACGTCGCGTACAGCAGTTCGTTGAAGGAATCGTCCGCCACCGACAGCTCCAGCGGCGACTTCTTCAGTACCCAGAGCTTCTGCGCGCCATTGCCGCAGCCCTGCCGCGCCGGCACGCCCAGATTGTCGTACGCAGTCGCCTTTTTCGCCGTCGCCCGCGCGCGCAGGTCGAACTCCGCGCCCGGCGTGTCGATCGCCACCGCCGCGAAGTCGGTGAACAGATCCACGGTCACCTTGTTGCCCGAACCGTCGAGCTTGGGCACGTCGAACGAGGTCTTGATCGCCAGCGCGCCCAGTGCCGAACTGAGCGTCGGTTCGAGCGCGGCGCCGATCTGAGCGGCAAACGCCGACTGGATGGCGTTCTTGAACAGCGGAATCAGCACGTTGATGACCGGCGCGACCAGGAAGTTGAGGATCGAGTTGGAGAACGCCACCTTCATGCCGTTCAGCGCCACCGTCGTGTTCTTCAGCTTGACCGCCAGCGTGTGGTCCGGGTTGACGCTGAGCACCATGTCCGAGGTGATGACGATGCTCGACATGGTCATGGAACCATTGACGTTCAGGGTGTTGCAGCCGATGAACGGCAAGCAGATCTTGTAGCCGGCGGCCAGATCGGCAGAAACGTTCGGCACCGTCGCGATCAAGTGCAGGCTGCCCGGCTGGGCCTTGAGCGAGACTTGCGCCGGATCGTACTTGAGGTTGGAAAGCGAGACCTTGGCGCCACCTGAGTCGTAGACGGGATTGGGGATCAGCGTATTGAGGTTCAGGCCCTTCATCACGATCTCGAAGATCGTCGCGATATCATGCGGTTTCTTATGGTCGTGCACGCCGCTGTCGATGACCGCCTGGCCGAGCCAGTAGCCCAGGCCGGGATCGACCATGCCAGTGCCGGGCTTGGCGGCTTCCGGTTTGTAGAAGGCGCCGGAGAACAGGAACGCCTGCACGCGCTTCTTGCTGCTGCCGAAGCTGTCGGTGGCCTGAAATACCAGCGTATTGCCGCCGCGTTGCGCCTGCATGGGGCTGGAGAACGCGCCGTCCGCCCCGACCTTGACCGCCGCGCCGTTGAGCGTGAACGCGGTGATGGGGCCGGCGCCGCTCTTGACCTTGCCCGTGACCGTGACCGTGGGGGTGTTTTGCTGCACGGTGGCGGCGCGCGGCGGGAAGTCGACGGTGATGAGCGGGCGGCAGGCGTTGGACACAATCAGTGCGTTGGCGCAACCCGTCTTGGCGTCGCAGGAATCCGCGGTGCAGGCGTTGCCGTCGTCGCACTCGACCGTGATGCCCTTGCACAGGGTGACGCTGCAGGTGTCGTCCTTGGTGCAGGCGGTGCCGTCGTCGCAAGGCGAGGTGTTGGCGGCGAAGACGCAGCCGGACTTCGGGTCGCAACTATCGTCGGTGCAAACGTTCTTGTCGTCGCAAAGCAAAGGCTTGACGCCAGGCTGGCACGCGGCGCCGCTGCAGGTGTCGGCCAAGGTGCAGGCGTTGCTGTCGTCGCACGGCACGCTGTTGGCGTTGTGCACGGGGCCGATGGCGGGGTTGCACGAGTCGTCCGTGCACAGGTTGTTGTCGTCCGGGTTGACCACAGCGCCGAGGCAAGCACCCTGGCTGCACGTGTCCAAGGCGGTGCACGCGTTCAGGTCGTCGCAGCCGATGGTGTTGAACGGGAAGACGCAACCCTGCTTGGCATCGCACGCTTCGTCGGTGCACGGGTTGGTGTCGGTGCACAGGTTGGCGATCGAACCGTGCTGGCAGCCCTTCTTGGCGTCGCAGCTGTCGATCGTGCACAAGTCCGCGTCGTCGCACGAGGTTGCCGCGCCGGGCAGGCATGCCGCGGCCTTGCAGATGTCGCCTATCGTGCACGCGCTGCCGTCCTCGCAATTCGCGGCGTTGGCAGTGTAGCTGCAGCCCTTGGCCGGATCGCAACTATTGGTCGTACATGGGTTGCCGTCGTCGCAAACGGTCTTCTCCAGGCCGCTGGCGCAGGTGCCGTTCTTGCAGAAGTCGCCGAGGTTGCAGACGTCGCCGTTTTCGCAGGTGGCCTCGACGGGCAGGAACACGCAAGCGCCGCTGGCGTCGCAACTGTCGTCGGTGCACACGTTGCCGTCACCGCATTCCTTGGCAGTTCCGAGGCATTGCCCGCCATCGCAGTGGTCGTTCAGCGTGCAGCTTTTGCCATCGTCGCAGGTCGCCGCGTCATAGGCGCTCCAGGCGGTGGCAGAGTCGACCACCTGGCAGCGCTGGCACGCGTTGGTCGGATCGGCCGTGCCGTTGGCCAGGCAAGCGCCGGCGATCAGGCAGTGATCCGCTGGACATGGGTCGACACCGCTGTCCGTCGCCGCGTCGGTGGCGGCACCGTCGGCAGCGTCGTCGACGTCCTGGCCCGACGAATCCGCGACCCCGACGTCCGCGACCGCGAGATCGGCCAGCGTGAGGTCGCCGGTCGGAGCGTCGCTGCTCGCCTGGGCGTCGACCTTGCCGCCGCCTACCGCGACCTGATCGTTGCCGCACGCCGCCAAGCCGGCCATCGAGCCCGCGCACAGCAGCAAGGCGCTGACCAGGCGCAGGATGAACTGGCCAGAACTACAACTCCGTGCGTCCACGCGACCTCCTGAAATACCGAAGTGGCGGCAGCCGGGCTCCAACCACGCGTCCCCACGACGGGCAGCGCAGAGTGCCACAAAGCGAAGGGAATTGCAGCCACGTATCGAGAAGTAGGGGTTCGTGCTCACGTCGCGGTCACGGCCGCAGACGGGTTCCCGCTTCGACCAGCAGCGCTTGCAAGGCCAGCCGCGGGTTCGGGTTCAGCGCCATGCGATCTTCCAGGCGCGCGCAGGCATCGACCACGCCGATGATGCGGTTCACGTCCGTGCGTTCAACCAGTGCATTCAAGGCCTTGGCGTGGCGAGCGTTCGGCAGGCAGGTCGCGTCCTGGCCCGAAGCCACCAGCACGGCGTCGCGCAGCAGCGCCCGCAGCACGTCCAGCACCCACTGCAAGTCGACGCGCGTGAAGTCCTTGCGCCCGGGCTTTTCCGGCTTCTCGCTGGCTTTCTCTGGCTTTTCTGCGGCTTTCTCGGGCTTTTCTGCGGCTTTCTCGGGCGCTTCCTCGTCCACGTCCTGGCCGAGCTGGGCCAGGCGCGCCGACAGCAGATCCACGAACGCGGCGGCATCGGTCGGCGGCTGATCGCCCAGCCCCAGTGCGAACTGCGCCACCAGATCGACTAGCGCCATGCGCTGGGGATCACACAGCGACCGAGCCTCGCGCATCGACCCGCCCGCCAGTTGCGCCGCCACCGCCGCCGCTTCCGCGGACTGCCCCTCGGCGATCAGCAGTGCGGCGATGTCGTCCGGCGACAACTCGGCGAAGCGCAACACCTGGCAACGCGAGCGGATCGTATCGAGCAGGACCTGCGGCTTGCTCGTGACCAGCACGAACACCGTGCCCGGCCAAGGTTCCTCCAGGGTCTTGAGCAGCGCATTGGCCGCCGGTTCGCCCAGCGTGTCCGCGTCTTCGATCACCACGCCCTTGACCCGGCCCAGCACCGGCTCGTAGCGCAGTCGTTGCGTGGCGTTGCGCACCGCCTCGATCTTGATGAACACGCCGTCGCGCTGCAGCCGCGTCAGGTCCGGGTGCTCGCCGCGCAGCAGCGCCAAGCACGATCGGCAGTGCCCGCACGGATCCACGTCGGTCGGCGCGGCGTCCAGGCAGGCCAGCCGCGCGAGAAAGGCCTGTGCGACCGTGTCCTTGCCCACGCCCTCGGGCCCTTCGAACAAGTAGGCGTGGCCCGGCCGGCCGAGCGCGACCAGGCGCTGCAGGGCGGATACCTGGCCGCAGTGGCCGCGAATCGTGCTGAAGGGGTGCAGGGGCATCTGGGCTCGTGGCGGCGGACGGTGGGCGATCAGGGTCGCAAGCGGGCGCCGGGGCCGTCAAGCGGGCGGGGCCACTTGCGCGTGCGCCAAAGCCAGTTGCGTCCGAATGCGCATCGTGTACTGTCGAGGTTTGGCCCGCCCGACCGGCTCGACCCGCCACGCTGCAAGCCCCGAGGATTGCCATGCCGCACCTGCTCCTGCGCGCACTGACCGCCGCACTGTTGACCCCCGTACTGCTGTTCGCGCTGCCGACTACCGCCTGGGCCGAAAAGGTGATCTGGCAGTACGACTCCTTGCCCAGCGATATGAATGACCTCGCCAACGGCCTGAAGAACCACCCGGTCGGCGCGCACCCAGGCTTCGTGCAAGGCGAGGCGTTCGGCCAGGTCTACAAGCCCAAGGCGTCGGACTATCCGATCAAGATCCTGACGGTCGAACTGGTGATGGCGCAACCGGATTCTGCACCCAAGGGCAAGACGATCGGCGCGACGATCGAGATCTGGAACGACGACTCGGCGGGTCCCGCGCCCAAGTCGAGCGCGCCGTTGTGGTCGATCAACACCGCGGACTTCGCGAACGGCGGCACGATCGGCATGCCCATCGTCGGCAACACCGGGATGGTCTACCAGTTCGACTGGAGCAAGCCGGAGGGTCACCCGCCCGAAATCACCGCGGGCAACATTTTCGTGATGATCCGCATCAACAACAGCGCGAAGGACCTCTCGACGTACTGGGGCTCGGCCGCCTCGCCCAAGCTCGAGTGCATGGCCGTGGAGATCTCGGGCTTTACGCTCGGCTGCGGTTGCCAGGAGTTGGCGGCGTTGACCGACCAGGCGACGACCGCGGGCGCCAACGTGATGCACATCGTGTGGCCGTTGGGCACCTGCTCGGGCAACAAGCAGTGGAAGTTCGTGGAACAACTGACCAACGAGGCCGGCTTCACGATGAAGGGCGACTTCATCTTGCGGCTCGGCGTGGACGGCACCGCACCGATCATTTCGGTCGACGCCGGACCGACCGGCAGCGACACGTCGAGCGCACCCGATGCCGGCAGCGCGCCGGACACCGTCGCCACAGTGGACGTCAGCAGCCAGCCGGACTTGCCCGCCGACGTCCCCGCTCCGGACGTGCCCGCAGACGTGCCAGCAGTGCCCGTCATGCCGCCGAGCATCGACTACGTCACGCCGGCCAAGGTGTTCGCGGACAAAGCCAGCACGATCGAAATCGGCGGCAAGGGTTTCCACCAAGGCGCGATCGTCAAGCTCATCGGCGCGGAAGGCTCGGACACGCTGGCGAACGTCAAGGTCGCGGCGGCCGGCACGTCGATCGAGGGCACCGTTTCTGGATTCAAGCCCGGCACTTACGACGTCAAGGTCACCAACCCGGACGGTCAGGCCGCAGTGAAGTCCGCCGCGTTGGTCGTCGCCGCCCCTGAAACGACGCCTCCCGACGCCGGTGGCAGTGTGGACAGTGGCACGAGTACAGCGGAATTCACCCTGCTCAACTTCGACCCCGCTTGCGTGGACTCGGCCAAGGACACCGCGGTCACGGTGCTCGGCTCCGGTTTCGTGCAAGGCATGACGTTGCGCATCGGCACCACGGACTTGCTCGCGGTCGACGTCTCGCCGTCAGGCGTCAAGGCCACGGCGCTGGCACCCAAAGGCATCGCCGCGGGAACCTACACTTTGTTCGCGGAATTGCCCGACCACAAGGCGACCAAGACGCTGGCCAACGCCGTGCACGTCGGCCTCTGCGGTCCCGTCGTCGCCACGAGCGGGGGCCAGAAGGCCAGTGGTTGCGCGGCTGTACCCGCACCGGTCAGCCGCGCGGCGCTCGGCTTGCTGCTCTTCGCCGGCCTCGCCGTGTGGGTGCGCCGCCGTTGCGCCGGTTGAGTGCAAGCGCGCGGCGCGGTAAGTTGCGCACGTCCATCAAGGTGCCGCCATGCTCGACCTGAATCGCCTGCAACACTTGAAGCTGCATCGTGTCCCGCCTGGTCAGGTGTTCTTCGCCAAGTTGTTGCGCCTGGACTACACGACCCTGCACCGCACCGAGATCGTGCTGGAAGGCATCGAGAACCTGCCGCGCGATCGCTCGGTGTTCCTGGCGATGAACCACACGGACAAGTACAACTACTGGCCGCTGCAATACGCCATGCATCGCCGTGGCTTGCGCTATACGGCGACGTGGGTGAAGGGCAAGTACTACGAAAGCGAGTGGATGAGCCGCTTCCTCGACTCGATGAACAACATCCCTTTACCTTCACGTGGTTACGTGCTGACGACGCTGTTCCGCGCGACCATGCAGCGCAAGCCCGAGGCGGCTGAATACCGCTACCTGCGCGATCTGGTCGATTCGGGCACGGCGCCTGCGCAAGATGACACCGACGCTGAGACCGCCGGGGTGCAAGCCTTCCTGAAGGCTGCGTTTCCTCACGCCACAAGCCAAACGAGCCAGGCGCCGGTCGAGGCGTTCCTGCAGCACTTCGACGCGCAGTTCTCGCAGTTGGTCGACGCGGTCGTCGAGCTGAACCGGCGGGCGCTGTGCGAGTTGAACCTGAACGTCCTGGTGTTTCCACAAGGCACTCGTTCGCTGCGATTGTCCAAGGGTCATACCGGTTTGGCGCAGATGGCGATGCACCTGGAGGCGGCTATCGTGCCGGTCGGCTGCAACGGCTCGGATCGCGTGTACCCGGGCGATTCGCCGATCTCCAAGGGTGGGCGCATCGTCTACCGCATCGGCAAGCCGCTCGAACTGGACGGTCCGGAGCTTGGATCGTTCCGTATTCCTGAGCCGTTCCAGCCGCTTTCACGGGAAGTGGCGCGCGACTACGGCCCGCAGTTGCGCGGCGTGACCGACGTGGTGATGGAACGAATCAACGGCCTGCTCGATCCGCAGTACCAGTGGGCGCAGGACAAGGCTTCAGACGGTGTGGCGGGGATGCAGCGGTTTTTGTGAATGATTCTATGCTTCTGGCTGCTCCATCCCTTCGATCCGCAGCGCCACGTCCTCCCATTTCGCCATCGCCTCGTTCACTGACTTCTGCAACTCCGCCTGCTCTATGGACAAAGCCTGCACCTTGGCGCCGTCCTCGTACAGCGCCGGATCCATCTGCGCCTGGGTGATCGCCTGCAGCCGCGCCTCGTAGCGGGCGATCTCCAGCTCCAGTTGCGTCAGCCGGTCCCGCAATGGTTTGGCGCGCTTGTTCAGGTCGTTGCGCCTCTCGGCATCGTCGCGCTTGCGGCGCTTTTCCTGCTCGCGGTTCTCGCCCACGCTTTCGACTGGCTTCTCGTCCTTCTCGGCTGGCTCCTCGCCGCGCAACAGCATTTCGATCACCGCCGGATCGCCGCCCGCCTTGCGATACAGGTAGGCGTCGTAATCGCCCAGGTACGCCGTCACCAGACCGCCCGGCTGCACCTCCAGGATCCGCGTCGCCACCGCGTTGATGAAGTAGCGGTCGTGACTGACGATCACCACCGTGCCGCCGAAATTGGACAGCGCGTCCTCCAGCACTTCGCGGCTGGTGAGGTCGAGGTGGTTGGTCGGTTCGTCCAGCAGCAGCACGTTGGGCGCGCGCAGCACCATGCGCGACAACGCCACCCGCGCGCGTTCACCGCCCGACAACACGCCAATCTTCTTGTCGACCGAATGCCCCGAGAAGCCGAAGCCGCCCAAGACCTTGCGAACCATGGGCACGGTCGCGTCCTCCGCCGCCCGGCGCGCTTCGGCGTACACCGTGCTGTTCACGTCGAGCACGTCCAACTGGTGCTGGGCGTAGTAGTCCAGCCGCACGCCCGCGCCCAGACGCACTTCGCCGCCCTGGATGTCGGTCATGCCCGCGAGAACCTTCAGCAACGTCGACTTGCCCGCGCCGTTCACGCCGACCAAGGCGATACGATCGCCGCGCCAGATGGTCAGGTTCAAGTCCGTGTACACGACGTTTTCGCCATACGCTTTACGGACATGCACGGCCGAAAGGATTTCCCGCCCGGTCCGGCCCGGATCGGCGAACTTGAAGCCGATGCTGCCTTGCGCGCCGTCCACCTCGATGTTTTCGAGCCTGGCCAGCATCTTCATGCGCGATTGCGCCTGCTTGGCCTTGGAAGCCTTGGCGCGGAAGCGTTCGACGAAGCTCTGCAGGTGCGCGCGCTGCTTGTCGACCTGGACCTTCTTGGCCTCCAACTGGCCCAGGCGGATCGCCCGGCCCTCGATGAAGTCATCGTAACCACCTGGGTATTCGTACAGGCCCTTCTTGGTCAGCTCGGCGATGTGGGTCGGCACCCGGTTCAGGAAGTAGCGATCGTGGCTGACCGCGACCACTGCACCCTCGTACGCCTCGATGAAGTTCTCGAACCAGGCAAGTGACTCGAAGTCCAGGTGATTGGTCGGCTCGTCGAGCAGCAGCACGTCCGGACGCATGACCAGCAACCGGGCCAGCGCCGCGCGCATGCGCCAACCGCCCGACAGCGCGACCGCCGGGCCCTCGATCTTGTCGCGATCGAAACCGAGGCCGCCCAAAGCCGCGCGCGCCCGCACTTCCAGGTCGTCGCCGCCCAGCCGCTCGTAGGCCGTGGTCGCGCGATCCAGTTGCTGCAAGGCGAGTTCCGACGCACCGTAATCGTGGTCGTGCTCCATGCGCTCGTGCACCGCGGAAACCGTCGCTTTGGCCTCGGGATAGCCCGGCACGCCGCCCAGCACCGCCTCGATGACCGAACCTTCGCCCAGGCTTTCCACGTCTTGCGGCAGGTAGCCGATCTTCACGCCCTTGGGCTTGGCAATCGCCCCGGCGTCCGGCTGCAACTCCCCGTACAGGATGCGCAAAAGCGTGGTCTTGCCGGCGCCGTTGGGCCCGACCAGACCGTAGCGCCGGCGCGGCTGCAACTGCCAGTTCAGGTTCTCGAACAGGTGCTGCGGACCGAACTGCTTGGCGATGCCTTGGGCGTGGATCATGTCAGTTCCGTGGGTGTCAGATCGTCTTCTGGCAAAGGTGGCGCCCATCCGTCATCCCCGCGCAGGCGGGGACCCAGGCTAACCACTTGCTGTTGTTATGATATTCTGCCTAAGCTTGGAATTAGCCTAGAATGCCTCAAGGCCTCTGGTGCACGACCGACGTGCTGCACTTGGAGCCACCCCGAGGCGCGCGGGTGCACTTCTGCGAGGCCGGGGTGGCGGTCGGCATGGCCACGAAGTCATTGCAAGAACTGAAGGTCTGGCTGCCGGCGCCAGCGTACCAGGTGGCCGACTGTGGGCTGGACATCAAGGCAGCCGTAGCACTGGCGACGGGTTTGCGCCGGCCCGCGCCCTTGACGCCAGGGCCGGGAGGCGACGGCATCTGGGCGGGCGCGCTGCAGCCACCCTGGCCCTGGACCTTGACCTGGTTGCCCCAAGTCACCCAGTCCGCGACGTTTTTGCCGTTGGGGTAGTACTTTTCGATGCGCACCAGGCGGTAGCCGGCGTTGTCCGACGGCACGCTCCAGGTGCCCGGGCCTGATGCCATGCTGGTGATGAAATCCGGCGTCGGCAGTGTCGCGTCGTACTTCGGCGGCGCGATGAGATAGTAGCTGTACGGTTCGACGTAGCCGGCCAGCCCTCGCTTGGGCGCAGCCGAGCCGGGCTTGCTGCACGCGCCCGTCTGCTTGTCAGGCTGTGTGCCATCGGTGCAAAGACACCAGCCCGTGGTCGGGTTCGGGTCGCCCGTGCCCTGGGTGCAGCCGTAATCGGTCAACGCCTGCCACTTCGAGGCCGTGTAGTTGTAGTACTGCAACGCCAGCCCGAACAGGTTCACGGCTGATCCCGTGGGGTTGTACAGCAACACGTACTCGTTGGCCTCCAGGTCCAGGTTGCCGCCCAGCTGGTCCTTGGCGACCGGACCGATGGCGGCGTACTCGGCGATCAGCACGTACAAATCGCACACGCCGGTCTTGGGATTGCACGCCGCGCCGGTATTGCACTGGCCGCCGCAACTCGGGTCAACGCATTTCTCGGCTGTTTTTGTATAGTTGCAGTCCAGGCCCGCGGTGCAGGTGCCGTTGCACGCCGGCTCGTACACACCCGAAGCCAACGATTGCGGCATCGGTCCGTCGTTGAGGATCCAGTCCTTGTCGTCGGTGTCGCTGTCCACCGCGTTGCCCGCGAGCACGTCCGTACCGCCCGCCGCCATCGAGGTCAGGGTCGAGCCGTCCTTGGCCTTCCGTTCCAGCGCCTCGTTGGACTTGGTCAACGCCGGCGCGGCCTTGCCGCTGAAGGTGCCGCTGTTGCCCCAGCCCATCAGGTCCATCTCGGTGTCGGTGCGCGGGTCCCAGATGCGCAGCACGCCGCCGGTCGCCACGATGGCTATGGACGGTTCGATGACCAGGTCGACGCCGCCGTTCTGCTCGGCCCACGCCGTGCCCGCGATGGTCAGGTAGCGGAACGCGGGCAGGCTGCTGCCGGCCGGAAACTGCGTGATCGTCAACCACTTGTCGGTGGGCGCGCCGCCAGCTGGCTTGGTCTGCACGACGAAACCGCTGAAGTCGGTGGCCTGCGCGTTGCCGTTGTGGATCTCGATGAACTGGCCGGCGTCCGTGCCCGGGTACACTTCGCTGACCATGGCCGCGTGCAAGCTGAAGCAACCGCTGGGTTTGCACGCCTTGCCGCTGCCGCAGCCGATGGCGCAAAACGGATCGGCCACGCACGAGTCGAGGCCTCCCGCCTTGAAGTCGCAGACCTTGGCGCTGGCGCAAGTGCCCGCGCACGCAGGTTCGAAGGCCTTGACGCCGTTTTGCGGTTCGGGGCCCCAGCGCACCACGAAATCCTGGCTGCTGTCGCCGGTATCGTAGCCGTTGCCCGCCAACCACTCGCTCGCGTGCAGGAACATCGTCTCGCGGGTCGATTTCGCATTGGCCTTGCGTTCGAGCGATCCGGCCGAGAACCAAGGTTGCGTCGCCGTCACCATCGCCGGCAGCGCGGTCGTGCCCTCGTTGCAGGTCGGTTGCGTGCTCGACCAGCAGGCGAAGTCGTGCGCCAACTGGTGCGGCGTATCGTAGACGCGCAACTGCCACTCGCCGCTGGGCAACCCCGCGTCGTCCTTGGCCAGATCCAGCGTGGTGACGGCCAAATCGAAGCCGATCCCGCCCGGCGCCGTGCCGCTGTGGCCGACCAGGAAGTAGCCGTGCGGTGCGATCGACACGCCCTTGGGCAGCTGCGCCAGCGTCACCCAGGCCTTGATGTCGCTCTCGGCCACCGCGCGCTTCTGCACGACGTAATCGCCTAGATCCACGGTCTTGGTCGTCGGATTGTACAGTTCCACCCAGTCGTCGCTCGGATCGGCCGGCACGCCCAGATAGACCTCGCTCAACAACAAATGCTGTCCGGGCGGGAAGATGCAGCTGGGCACGGCCGCACTCGAGCATTCCGCGAAACCGCCGCACGGGTTGCCCAAGCTGTTCTTGGCGTACTTGCAGCCGTCCAGGGTTCCGTCGGGCTTGGTCTTGGTCGACTTGGGGTCGCACGAGTCGATGGTGCAAGCGTTCTGGTCGTCGCAGTTGAGCGCCACGCCCTTGCACGACTTGGTGTCGCCGTCGCACAAGTCCTTGGTCGTGCAGATGTTGCCGTCGTCGCACGGATCCGCGGTGTACTGGTGGATGCAGCCCTCGATCGGCTTGCAACTGTCCACCGTGCAAGCGTTCTTGTCGTCGCAGTCCAGCGTCGTGGCGTCGGCAGGCAGCTTGCAGGTGCCCGCGGTGCAGTGCTCGCCGAGACTGCACTGGTTGCCGTCGTTGCAAGGCGTGACGTTGTTCGTGATCACGCAGCCTTTCTTGAAGCCGGACTGGATCGCTTTGGGATCTGTCTTCGAACAGACCTCGTCGGTGCACAAGCCGCCGTCGTCGCAGTTCTTCTTCACGCCGCCCACGCACTTGGCGTCCAAAGTGCAATGGTCCTGCTCATAGGCCAAAAGCTCGGGTTTCAAGGGGTTGCCGGTACACGGATCGCCGTCGTCGCAGGCCGGGTACGCGCTGCTGTACAACGTCGTCTTGCAACCGCCTGGTTCCACACATGAATCCAACGTACACGGGTTGGCGTCGTCGCACTTGGTCGCGGCGCCCACGCATTCGCCGTTGGAGCACAGGTCGCCGCTCGTGCAGTCCTTGCCGTCCACGCATTCCGTGCCCTCCAGGCTCACGGCGGCGTCGTGGCTGCAACTTCCCGAGCCTGCATTGCAACTATCGGACGTACAAGTGTTCTTGTCGTCGCACTCCTTGACGACGCCCTCGCAGACGCCCGAGAAGCACTGGTCCTGCTCGGTGCACGGATCTCCATCGCTGCAGGTCGGCCCGGTGAACTTGGTGATGCCGCAATTGCCGGTTGCCGCGTTGCAGAACACCACCACGCACGCGGGGTTGCTGCCGGCCGGCAGCGTGCACACCTTGATGCTGGTGTTGTCGTACAGGCATTGCGAGGTGCCATCGCTGGCCAACACGCAAGTCGACTTGGTCAGGCACTTGTTGACACTCTTGAGTTTGTCGCAATCCGCGGCGCTCGTGCACTCGCACGAAGGCTGGCCCGGGACGCAACTGCCCGAGACGCACCGGTCGCCGGGATTGCCCGCGGTGCACGGGTTGGCGTCGTCGCACGGCTTTTCGTTGGCGATGTGCACGCAGCCCAGGAACGGGTTGCAACTGTCGTCGGTGCAAGGGTTGCCGTCGTCACACTTGAGCTCGGACACGCCGTTGGCGCCGGTGCAGTCCTTGCCCGGCGTGCAGGTCGCGCAGGCGCCGTTCACGTCGCAATGCTCGCCCACCGTGCACGCGTCGCTGTCCGTGCACAACGTGGTGGCGGGCTTGGCCGTGTCCTTGCATTGTCCCGTCGCTGGATCGCAAGCCGTGTCGAAGCATACTCCCTTGGCATACAAGCACTTGACGACGGAACCAGCCTGCAGCACGCACTTGTTCTGCACGCAGATGTGCTTGCCGTTGCACAAGTTGTCCGGCGTGTCCTGCTTGGCGCACTCCTCGCTTTTCTGGCATTCGCACAAGGGCTTGCCGCCCTCGCCGCTGGCCTGGCCCAGGCATTTGCCGCCCGAGCAGACATCGCCGCCCGTGCAACTGTCGCCGTCGTTGCACAAGAAGCTGTTGTTCGCGTGCTTGCAGCCGTCGCTCGCGTCGCAACTATCTGTGGTGCAAGCCTCATTGTCCTGGCAGTCGACCGCCTTGCCGACGCACTTGCCGTCGCTGCACTGGTCGCCGCTCGTGCAGGCGTTGCCGTCGCTGCAAGCCGTGCCCAGGCCCAAGTACTTGATGTTGCAGCTGCCGGTGCTGGTGTCGCAGGTGTTGCTCTGGCAGGCGTTGTCCGCGCCCACGTCGCATTTCACCGACTTGCCGTCATTGGCGCAAAAGCCCGCGAGGCAGATGAGCTTGCCGTTGCAGGCATTGCCGTCGTCGTAGGGCTTGCAGTCGGGGTCGGTCTTGCACGCGCACTTCTTGGTCGCGGCGCTGAAGTCGCACTTGCCGCCCTTGCACACCTCGCCGTCGGTGCAACTGTTGCCGTCGGTGCACGCGGTGTTCTCCATGACGCTGGTTTCGAACTGGCAACCCTGGCCGTTCTGGCACGAATCCTTGGTGCACGGGTTGGAGTCGTTGCACACGAGCGGCGCGCCCACGCACTTGACGTACGCGACGCCGCCGGACTTGCCGTACATGCAGTTGTCGCCGACCGTGCAGGTGTTGCTGTCAGTGCAGGGCTTGCCCTCGTCGGCGGTGATGGCGACGCAGGCGTTCTTGCCCTCGATCGCCTGGCACTCGTAACCCGCGATGCATGCTGGCAAAGGCAACTTCGCGCACTGGTCGCCGCCGATGTCGCACACGATGTCGACGATGGGGCCAGTGTCTGGCACGTCGCCCTGGCTGTCGGCGTCCACGGCCGCGGAATCGGCGTCGGCATCGGCCCCGGCGTCGGCATCGGGCTTGGCCGAGGCATCCGCATCCGATCCAGGCCCTTGCGCGTCGGCGTCGGCGTCGTTCTGCGTCCCGGTCGAGTCCGCATCGGGACCCGGTTGCACCGCGGCGTCTCCGTCCAGATCCGTATCCGGCTCGGCGTCGTCGGTGCTGGCGACGTCTTCCTCGACTTCAGTGCCGGTATCGACAGGAGTTCCGTCGACTTCCTTGGCGACGTCCTGCTTGACGTCCTTGACGTCTTTCTTGACATCGGGCGTCGCGTCGACCCCGGTCACGGCGTCCTCTACACAGGCGTCGTCCAGGCAGGTGTCCTCGTCGCCGATGTCTTCTTCTTCCTCTTCGATTACGACCTTGGGCTTCTTCTGCACGCAACCCGGCGTCGCCAGCAGCGTCGCGGCCAGCACGAGCAGGAGCCAGCGCATTGTACTCCTTGGCTGCAAAAGGCTAAGCGACATGGCGGCTCCACAGGTCGACCCGGGCAATTCTTCCAGGGGCCTACAGTACCGGGGCCGCCGCCGCTCGCGCAAGTGTGGTTACGGCATACCAGCCTGCGTCTGGCCCTTGCCGCAAGGGCGCGCGCCACCTACCTTACGTGACCGCGCGACGACTGCGGCGGCAAGACTGCCCGCGGCGCCAAGCCGACATTTCGACCGAAAGCAGGAAATACCGCGATGTTCCAGAAGCTGCTCGCCAGGACCTTCGGCACCAAGAACGATCGCGAGATCAAGAAGATCCGCCCGATCGTGGAGCACGTCAACGGCCTAGAAGCCGCGATCAAGGCGCTTTCGGACGACCAACTGCGGGGCAAGACCCTGGAGTTTCGCGGCAAGCTCGGCCAGGGCGCGACGCTGGACGACCTGCTGCCCGAAGCCTTCGCGGTGGTGCGGGAAGCGGCGTGGCGGCGTCTGGGCCAGCGCCACTACGACGTGCAGTTGATCGGCGGTTACGTGCTGCACAACGGTATGATTGCGGAAATGCGCACCGGTGAAGGCAAGACGTTGGTGGCGACGCTGCCGGCGTACCTGAATGCGTTGGCCGGCAAGGGCGTGCACGTCGTCACGGTCAACGACTACCTGGCGGCGCGCGACTGCGAGTGGATGAGCCAGGTCTATAACTTCCTGGGCCTTTCCTCGGGCGTCGTGACGACCACGGTCGACGAGTACCAGCGCCGCGCCGCCTACCAGGCCGACATCACCTACGGGCAGAACAACGAGTTGGGTTTCGACTACCTCCGCGACAACATGAAGTTCTCGCTGGACGAGTACGTGCACAAGTACCTGGGCGAGGCCGCGGACGACGCCAAGGCCGATAAATTGCTCAGCTTTGCCATCGTCGACGAAGTGGACTCGATCCTGATCGACGAGGCGCGCACCCCGCTCATCATCTCGGGCCGCGGCGAGGACTCGAGCGAGCCGTACCTGCGCGCCAACGCCATCATGCCGTTCCTGAAACGCGAAGTGGACTACCTGGTGGACGAGAAGTCGCACTCGGTGTCGCTGACCGAAAGCGGCGTGGACAAGGTCGAACAGCGCCTGAAGATCGGCAACTTGTACGACGCCGAGAACATGACCTGGGTGCACTACATCCAGGCCGCGCTCAAGGCCCACACGCTGTACCGGACCGAGGTCAACTACCTGATCGAGGAAGGTAAAGTCGTCATCATCGACGAGCACACCGGACGCAAGATGCCCGGTCGGCGCTGGTCGGACGGCATCCACCAGTCGATCGAGGCCAAGGAAGGCCTGAAGATCCAACAGGAATCGCAGACGCTGGCGACGATCACGTTCCAGAACTACTTCCGCATGTACAAGAAGCTGTGCGGCATGACCGGTACGGCCGAGACCGAAGCCGAAGAGTTCGCGAAGATCTACAACCTGGACGTGCTGGTCATCCCGACCAACAAGCAGATCACGCGGTTGGACCACGAGGACGTGATCTACAAGACCGAGCGGGCCAAGTTCAACGCGGTGATGAAGGACATCCAGGAGGCCAACGAGAAGGGCCAGCCGGTGCTGGTGGGCACGATCTCGGTCGAGAAGAGCCAGTTCCTGAGCCACCTGCTGACGCAAATCGGCATTCCGCACAACGTCTTGAACGCGAAGCAGCATGCGCGCGAGGCCGAGATCGTGGCCCAAGCCGGGCGACTGGGCGCCGTCACGATCGCCACGAACATGGCGGGCCGCGGTACCGACATCTTGCTCGGCGGCAATCCGGAACTGCTGGCGCGCAAAGAGGTCTTCGGTGCCGGCGTGGTGCACATGGCGGTGGACGAGGACAACCCGCTGTACGTCGAAACGCTGGCGCGGATGAAGGACGAGTGCGCGGCCGAGAAGCTGAAGGTGCTGGCGGCGGGCGGCCTGAAGATCCTGGGCACGGAGCGGCACGAAAGCCGGCGTATCGACAACCAGTTGCGCGGTCGTGCCGGACGTCAGGGCGATCCGGGAGCGAGCCAGTTCTACCTGTCGCTGGACGACGACCTGATGCGCGTGTTCGGTGGCGATCGCGTGCGCAAGATCATGGAGTGGCTGAAGATTCCCGAGGACGAGCCGATCGTCGACCGGATGGTCAGCAAGGCCATCGAAGGGGCGCAGAAGCGCGTGGAAGGCCAGCACTTCGACGCGCGCAAGAACGTGCTCGAGTACGACGATGTGATGAACCTGCAGCGCAAGAGCATCTACGCGTTGCGGCGGCGGGTGTTAGGCAGCGAAAAGACTGGGGAACTGGTAGCCGGGGTGATCGACAACGTCGTGTACACCCTGGTGGATCAGGCGTGCTCGCAGCAGCGCAATCCGCTGGACTGGGATCTCGACGGCCTGGAAGAAAAGCTGTTCGAACTGACGCAGATCGACCTGGACGTGAGCGGCCTGGATCGCAAGTTCGATGTCATCGAAGCGACGATCGCGACGCATCTGGAAAAGGAATTCCTGAGCCGGCGCGGTCGGTTGGTCGATCAGGTCGAGCACACGCTGCACGAGACCGAGGGCGACCCGGCGTCGGTGCGTGAACAGGCGGATGCGCAGTGGCGGGAGTTCGAGCGCGAGTCGTACCTGCGCGGCATCGACAACCACTGGCGCGAACACCTGAAGATCATGGATACCCTCAAGGAGGGCGTGTACCTCGAGGCCTATGCGCAGAAGGATCCCAAGCTCATCTACAAGAAGGAAGGCTACGAGCTGTTCCGCCAGATGATCGACCGCATCGAACTGCAACTGGTCGAGTCGATGTTCCACGTCGAAGTCAAGTCTGCGGATGAACTGCAGAAGCTCAAGAACGAGGCCGACGCGCGGCGGTTGGCTTCGAAGCGGCAGATGCAAGAGGTGCACGACGTCGAGAACCTCGCGGAGGAAGCGGCTTCGGTCGAGCGGCAAGCACGGGCGCTGGCCCAGCAGCAGGCGTTGCTCGCGCGTCAGGCGGCCCAGCAAGCGAGGGGTCCTGGAGCGCCTGCGCCGGCTTACGTCAAGAGCACCGTGCCGCAGTTGAGCGATGAGGACGACGACGACGACATGGCGGCCGCGCCTCCGGTTGCCGGACAGCCACAAAAGGTAGAGACGTATCGGCGGGATCGGCCCAAGATCGGCCGGAACGACGCGTGCTGGTGCGGCAGTGGCAAGAAGTACAAGAAGTGCCACATGGCCATCGACGACGGGCAGGAAGGCCAGCCAACAGCGTGAGTTCGCGAGCCACCTCGGCCGATCTCATGGCGTTCAGATGACAGCGGAAACGGTGAACGCGTGCCTGAGGTCTACGGCAATCGCTACGAGGTGCTCGAGCGCGTCGGCGACGGCGGCATGGCGACCGTGTACCGGGGCCTGGACCGCGTCCTGAAGCGCGACGTGGCCATCAAGGTCATGCACCCGCACCTCGCCAGCCGCAACGACGCCCGCGCCCGCTTCAATCGCGAGGCGCAGGCGATCGCACGGCTGCACCACGGCAACATCGTCGATGTCTATGACTTCTCGGTGGGTACTGACGAGGCGGCCTTTCTGGTCACCGAATTCGTGCACGGTGAGACGCTGACCCAATTCGCTAACGAACACGGGCCCTTCCTGCCCCAGGCGGCAGCGCTGATCGGCCATGCGGTCGCGGCGGCGCTGGGGCACGCGCACTCGGTCGGCATCGTGCACCGCGACATCAAGCCCGATAATCTCATGATCTCGCGCGACGGCCAGATCAAGCTGATGGACTTCGGCATCGCGACCGCCATGGATCTCGAGCAGATGACCGCGACCGGCGCCATCCTCGGCTCGCCCGCGCACATGGCCCCTGAGCAGATCGAAGGCGGAACTCTGGACCACCGTTGCGATATCTTCGCGTTCGGCACGGTCATGTACTTCCTGGTGACGCGCAAGCTGCCGTTCGTGGCGTCCAATCCGCATGCGCTGTTCCGCCTCATCCTCGAAGGTCGGTTCGAGCCCGCGGGCAAGCACAACGCCCAGGTCGATCGCGGTTTCGATGCGATCATTGCCCAATGCCTGGCCCGACATCCGTCGGATCGCTACCCGGACATGGGCAAGCTGCAAGACGCGTTGATGACCTACCTCAAGCAGTTTCGCATGTCCGACGTGGCCACTTTGCTGCCGCGGTTCCTCAAGGCGCCCGAGGTGTTCCAGTTCGACCTGAAGCCGACGCTGGTGCAGGTGACCACAGCGGAAGGTCGGCGCTTCGCGGCGTCGGGGCAGATGGCGCTGGCGATCGACGCGTTCAACCGCGCGCTGGTGCTGGACCCCGACGCGGATGAACCCAAGCGCGGCTTGCACGAGTTGACCACGCGCAACAAGCGGCGGCGGCAGATCCGGCGCACGGCGCTGGCGGCCGCGGTGGCAACGAGCCTGGCGGTGCTGGGCTGGGGCACGGCGCTGCTGTGGGAAACGACGACGCAAGAGCAGAAGCAGACCGCGGTGGTGCGGCCCAAGCCCGCCCGGGTCATGCCGGTACCCCCGCCCGCGCGCAACGAGACGCCCGTGCAGGCAGGCGCGCCGCCCGCGCAGCCCTTCTCGCCGCCAGTAGTGATTCCGCTGCCTTCGACGCGAACGGACATCACAGTGGATGCTGGGAAGCTGCAAGCGGTGCAGCGCTGGCAGCGGCGCAACGTGAAGCCGATCGAGAGCAAGGACCGGGATGCCAAGGCGATCGAGCCGGCCAACGTGCCGGTGCTGCCGGTGCACAAAGAGATGGTCAAGCTCGGTTCGGTGCCGCCCTCGGCGACGCTGCGGCTGCGCAAGTCGGGTGAGACGCAAGCCCGCGACATCGGACAGGGTTACACGCGGCGGGAACTGGAGGATGGCTCCTGGATCCTGGTGTGCGAATACCCGCCCGACGCCTGCTTGACCTGCACGCCGGCGCAACGGGTGCGCGAACGTCGCTTCGAAGTGCCGCTCAAGCGCGACTTTCCGATCAAGTGCGAAGGGCCGCAGTCACCGTGAAGTCAAGCCCTGTCGCCTGGACGATCAGCCCTGGCGCGCCGCCTTCTTCTGCAGCCGTTCCAAGCGTCGTTGTTCGGCCTCATGAAAGCGCAGGCGGTCCTCCTCGGTGCTCAAGAGCAACGGCGGTACCGGCACCGGGCGGTTCGAGGCATCCACCGCGACGAACGTGACGTAGGCGGTGTTGGAGTGCTCGCGCCGGCCATCATAGGTCTCGCGCCACACTTCGACCCATACTTCCATGGAGGTACGCCCGGCATAGCTGATGCGCGCGGTGATGGAGATGACATCGCCCAGGCGCACCGGCGTGATGAAGTGCACGTCGTCGAACGCGACCGTGACCGCGGGCCGGCGCGCATGACGGCCCGCGCAAATGCCCGCGGCGATGTCGATCCACGACAGGATGGTGCCGCCGAAGCAGGTGCCGAGCGCATTGGTGTGTTGCGGCAGCACCAGTTCGGTCATCTGGACCTGGCTGTCGGTCGGCGAGCGGGCAAGAACGTCGGTCACGGGCTTCTCCGCGGCAATAGAATCGGCCGTCGTGGGGTTTGCGAGCGTGCTGGACAGGCCGTATCGCTTTGCGCTATGCCGGCGCCCCAGAAACCTTGCCACGCGCACGCCCAGGAAGCTACCGTCCATGTCGATTCCCGCCATCCGCCGTGATCTTGCGAGCCGTGACGCCGAGACGCTCGCCCAGGGCCTGCGCCGCCTCGTGCACCGGCTGGCGACCGACGCGGTGACGGACGCGCCGCCGGCGGACTATGCCGAGGTCAAGGCGGTGCTGGGCGAACTGGAGCCCAAGCTGCTCGACCTGTCCCACCATGACGACGACGCGGTGCGGGAACTCGCGGCCGATGCCCTTGGCGTGTGGCTGGGCGACGCGACCCAAGCGCGCCTGCTGGAACTGACGCAGGATCCGTGCGAGCGGGTGCGGGCTTCGGCGGTCGGCGCCCTGGAAGTCTTCCCGAACAGCCCAGAGGCGCGCGAGGTGCTGCTCGGCGCGGTGGATGCCCCGCAGTGGTCGGTACGGATGCGAGCGGCGCGGGCGCTGTGGCCGTTTGTCGGGCTCGACGTCGAGGATGCCCTGTTCGACGCCCTGCTCGATCCCGACAGCTACGTGCGCCTGAGCGCGGCGGCGAGTCTGAAGCGTCGTGAATCCCCCGAGTTGCTGGCCCGCCTGCGCAAGCTCGTGGACAACCCGGCCTCGCACATGCTCGACGCGGCGATGGATCTCCTGGGCGCGATCGGCACGGCAAACGACGCGAAATTCCTGGCCAAGGCCGGTTCCTGGCTGAACTTGTCGCAGCCGCCGTTCGTGCGCGCGTGGTCCCGCAAGGCTGCCCGCGACATCCGCAAGCGTATGGATAGCAAGGCGAACTGACGCAGGGATAATCGGAGGCCGCTCGTGTGGGTCCTGGATCAATTGATTGCGGTCGTGCAGGGCATGCCGTTGGAACTCATCCTTGCGGTGGCGTTCGGCATCTTGCTGCTGTGCGGCTTCGGCCTGCCGATTCCCGAGGACATCACGCTAGTTCTGTGTGGTTACGCGACATTCCTGAACGTCGGGCATTCCTGGCCGCATGCGATCTTCGCCATGCTGGTCGGCTTGCTCGGCGTGCTGATCGGCGACGGCATCATGTTCACGCTCGGCCGAAGATTCGGCAAGGAACTCGCGGTCCGGTGGCCGTTCAAGCACATCTTGGGCAATGGCCGCCTCGAGAAGACCATGGAGTTCCTGCACGCCAACGGCGCCAAGATGCTGTTTTCAGCTCGATTTACCCCGGGCTTGCGTTCCGTCGTGTTCTTCACCAGTGGCCATGCAGGCTTGCCGATGAAGACGTTCCTGTTCTACGACGGGCTGGCGGCGCTGCTTTCCGTGCCCGCGCTGGTGCTTTCGTCCTGGTACTGGGGCGAGCAGATCCAAGAGGTCGTGGAAAAGGCCAAGCGCGCCGAACACGGCATCGTCATCGCGATCGTGGTCATCGGCGCCGCCTTGGGCTTGCACCACTGGCTGAGCGTGCGCCGCAAGAAGGCCGCCGCTGCTGCTGTGCAAGCCGCCGCCGAACATGCGGATGCCGAACACGCGGCGGCTACAGCGCCGCCACCGTGACGCTCGCGGTTTGCCGGGTATAGGCCGCGAGCCCCGCCCGCAGCACCTCGACCGCGCGCTGGAGCTTGGGCACTTCCAGCACGTAGGCCGCGCGCACCTCGTTCAGCCCCAGGCCCGGCGTGGCGTAGAAACCGTCCGCGGGTGCGAGCATCACCGTTTCGCCGGCCAGATCGAAATCCCGCAGCAAGAAGATGCAGAACTGCTCGGCGTCCTCCACCGGCAACTGCACGATCAAGTAGAACGCGCCCTCGGGCGACAGGGCCGAAACGCCAGGAATCGAGTTCAGCCCGGTGACCAGCGTGTCGCGACGGCGGCGGTAATCAGCAATGGCTTCGCGCAGTTCCGTGTCCGGCGTCGAGAGCGCGGCCAGCCCTGCGAGCTGATCCACTACGGGCGGCGACAGGCGGGTCTGCGCGAACTTCAGCACCGCCGCGTACAAGGCGGTATTGCGCGTCACCAGACAACCCACGCGCGCTCCGCAAGCCGAATAGCGCTTCGAAACCGAGTCGATCATCAGGGCGTTCTGCTCCAAGCCGGGCTGGGCGAGCACCGATGGCGCGGTCGTTCCGGCCGGCACGTCGTACACGAAGTCGCGGTAGACCTCGTCGCAGGCGAAGAACACGCCATGATCGCGACAGACTGTACCGATCTTCAGCAACTCGTCGGCCGGGATCACGGCGCCAGTGGGATTGCCCGGGCTCGAGATCAGCAACAGCCGGGTGCGCGGACCGATCGCGGCGCGAACCTGCTCGGCGGTCAGGGCGAAACCGTCCTCGGCGCGGGTGGTGATCGGCCGGACCGCGACCGCGAGCAGGTGCGAGAAACCCTTGTAGTTCGGGTAGTACGGCTCAGCGACCAGCACTTCGTCGCCGGGATCGCAGGTCGCCGCGATGGCGAAGAGCAAGGCTTCGGAACCGCCGGTCGTGACGATGATCTGCTGGGGGGTGATCAGACCGCCGCCGGCTTCTGCGCCCAGACTATTGTAATACTTGGCCAATGCCTGACGGTAGGGAGCGGAACCTTCAGACGCACCGTAGGCGAGCACCTTGTCGTCGTAGGCGCGATAGGCCTCGATGACCGCGCGTGGCGTGGCGATGTCCGGTTGGCCGATGTTCAGGTGCAGGACGTGAACCCCGCGAATCTTGGCGGCTTCCGCGTAGGGCGACAGGCGGCGGATGGGTGAGGCGAGCGCCGTCTGACCGCGGCGCGAGGCTGGGAAAGTCATCGACATGGCACCCTCGTTCGACACGTGAGGCCAACAGCCTGCCCCCGGAACTTTCTGCCGGCAAGCATAACCGTGCGCGAAAGGGGCGATTCGCCCATGAATCGCTGGCGTGTGGCAGGAGCGCGCTACTTTTCCACCGGTAGCCGATCCAGCAAGCGCAATAGCCCATCCAGCACCGTCAACGGATGCGGCGGACAACCTGGAATATAAAGGTCAATCGGAAACATGCGCCCGCCGCCGTCGTGCTGTGCGGGCAAACCAGCGAACGGCCCTCCCGAAATTGCGCACGCGCCACTGGCGATCACGAGCTTGGGCGCAGGGATGGCCTGGTAGGTCTTTTCGAGTGCCAGCCGCATGTTCTCGGTCACGGGGCCGGTCAGCAGCAGCGCGTCGGCGTGGCGCGGTGAGGCGACGATGTCGATGCCAAAGCGCGCGATGTCGAAGACGACCGTCGTCAATACGTTGATGTCCGCCTCGCAGGCGTTGCAGCCTCCCGCGCTGACCACGCGCAGCCGCAGGGACCGGCCGAAGATCTTGCGCGCCTTCTGATCCAAAGCGAGCGCGAGCTTGTGCGGCTGGCCCGACAGCAGCAGATCGTCGCGGGCGCGCGTGGCCATGCGGAAGTCCGCGGTGTGCTGCAGCGCGCCGGTCGGACAGGCTGCCTCACAGGCCCCGCAGAACAAGCACTTGCCCAGGTCCAGGTTGAGAATGCCGGCCCCGCGCCGCTCCAGGGCGTCGGTCGGGCACACCGTGATGCACTCGCTGCAGCCCTCCCGGCAGCGCGCGGCGTCGAGCGCAAGAAGGCCGCGAAAGCGGTCCGGCATCGCGGGCACGGACTTGGGGTAGTCGATGGTGCGGTGGCCTTGGCGGCTGCGGACGCGAAGTAGCTTGAACATGGCGCGGCACCTACAAGTCGTGGCCACAATAGGACAGGTTGAAACTCTTGTTGCAGAGTGGAAAGTCGGAAATCTGCTGATCGCGCATGGCCATCTGTACACCCAGCCAGTTGTGGAAGGACGGGTCGACTATCTTGTAGCGTTGCAACGCGCCCTGCCCGTCCGTCAGCGCGACGTGGCAGATCTCGCCGCGCCATCCCTCCACCAGGCTCACGGTCAGCGCGTCGGGGGCGAGCGGCGCCATCGGCTCACGGATTGCGCCGGCCGGCATGCCGTGCAGGAGGCTGCGCACCAAGAGTCCAGATTCCTTGGCCTCCGTCGAGCGAACGTGGGCGCGCGACCAGACATCGCCCTGCTCCTCCGTCGCGGGCCGCACGCCGTGGATGCGCCAGACCCGCGTCGGGAACTCATGGCGCACGTCGCGGGCCAGCCCCGCAGCCCGCGCCGCCACGCCGACGAGGCCAATCTTGCGCGCGACGTCCTGGGCCACCACACCGGTGCCATCGAAGCGCGCGACGACGCCCGGAGTGTCCCACAAGAGCTCGACCGCACAGTGCAAGTCGCGCATGGCGAGGTCCAGGCGCGCGGTCAAGGTCTGCGCGCGCTCGGCATCGGCGTCCAACGCCACGCCCCCGGGCACGCACAGGCCACGGCCAAAGCGCGAACCGCACAGCAGCGCGGTCATGTTCAGGAAATCGCCGCGCAAGCGCCCGCAATAGGACGCGGTCGGCAAGAAACCCACATCGCCCGACAGCGCGCCCAGGTCGCCCGCATGGTTGGCCAGGCGTTCCAGTTCCAATGCCGCGGCGCGCAAGTACTCGGCCCGCGCCGGCACGGTGACACCCGCGAGCGCTTCGAGCGCCTGACAGTAGGCTGTCGTGTGGCCCATCGTCGTGTCGCCCGCCACGGTCTCCATCTGGACGAGCGTCCGCTTGTGCGGGCCGCCGACGAGGGCCGCCTCGATGCCACGGTGCTGGTAGCCGAGCACGATTTCGAGGTGCAGGACACGTTCGCCATAGCACTGAAAGCGAAAGTGCCCTGGTTCGATGACGCCGGCATGGACCGGGCCTACGGCTACTTCATGGATCTCCGCCCCTTCGACTCGGTAGAAATCGCCCGAACCCGGTACCGGGACGCCGCTTTCCGGCAACGGCCACGGTGCCTGCCCGGCGCGCCAGGACTTGGCGAAGCGCACCGGCTTGAGCCAAGGATGCCCCATCGGCACCACGTGAAACTGTTCGGCAATCTCGCGTTCGAAGAGCTGGGCCTGCTCGCACTCCAGGGTCAGCGCCAGGAAGCGATCGCCGTCCAGCTGCGCGCGCCCGATGCGGATCTGCCCAGCCTCGGCGCCGGTGACCACGATCAGCAGGTCCGGCTGCTCCATGCCGGCAAAGACATGGCCAAAGAAAGCCAGGATGCGACCGCCGCCGGCTACGACCTCGCACACGGCCTGGCGCACCTCCTCCCAGCCAAAGCGCGCTAGCTCGGATAGCGGCGTAGCTTGCAGCGGTTGGCAGGTATGGAGCGGCGAGCGATCGGCGTGCACGAGCACAGCGGACGTTGTCATCGCGGCACCTCCAGCATGGCCGTCCCTTGTTGCAGGAGGCGCTCCAGCGGCGCCGGCACGTACACGCCGAGTACGACGACGATAGCCAGGAGCACGCCGATGGGGCCGATGCTCCACAGCTTCTCGCGCTCCGGGCTCGCCGTGGCTAGCGCGGTCGGTCGGCCCTGCACGATCGCCAGCACCGAAGCGCCCATACCGATGAAGATGACGGTCAGCAAGCCCAGGAACAAGGCTGCCACGCCGTAGCGTTCCGACTTCATCATCTGGCCCAGGATCGTGAACATCGACCTGAAGGGCCCGAAAGGCGGCGAACCGGTCATGGCAAAGAAGCCGGCGAAGAACAGCGCCCCCGTGATCGGCAGGCGGTGCAGCACGCCCTTGATGTCGGCGATGTGCTTGGATCCATAGACGCGGTGAATGTTGGCAGCCGCGAGGAACATGACTCCCTTGGTCGCAGCGTTGTTCACGACGTGCAAGAGCGCGCCGTAGATCGCTTCGCCGCCCAGGCCCACGCCCAGCACGAGAATGCCCATGTGCTCGACGCTGGAGTAGGCGAGCATCCGCTTGATGTCGCGCTGGCGCACCATGAAGACCGCCGCGAACGCCATCGACACCAGACCGATGACCACCATCGCCTCGTGCGCGTAGACGCCGTCACCGCCAGCCTGGGAAATGCGCAAGACCCTTAGAATTGCAAGGAAGCCGCAGTTCGACAAGCCACCGGCCAGAAGCGCGCCGACGATGCCGGGGGCCTCGCCGTAAGCATCGGGCTTCCAGGTGTGCATGGGCGCAAGCCCCATCTTGGTGCCGTAGCCGACCAGCAACAGCGCAAAGGCGGCGTGCAGCCAGGGCCGCGAGAGTTGCGGCGCCATCCGCACGAGGTCCTCGAACAGGAGCGAGGGCGGCAGGCCGTTCGTGATCGACGCGTAGGCCAGGAAGAAGGATCCGAGCAGCGCCAATGCGATGCCGACGGAGCAGATGAGCAGGTACTTCCACGTCGCCTCGAGCGATTTGACGTTGTGGTTGAAGTAGATGAGTGGCGCGGTGATCAGCGTCGTCGCCTCCATCGCCACCCACATCAGGCCCAGGTGGTGCGCCAGGACGACGAGGGACGTCGCGCTCAGAAAGCCCAGCATGGCCATGACGAAGAAGCGGTTCGGGCGGTCGCCGTAGTGCGCGAGGTAGCCCGGCACGAACAACGAACAAAGCAGGTACAGCATGCTGATCGTCGCCAGGATCAGCTTGCCCAACGGGTCCAGGACCAGCCAGCCTCCGTTCGAAGTGACCGTGGGCCCGAGCACGAGCATCGAAATCAGGGCAAAATGCAGGCCGCCGCCGATGGGCACGAGGTAGGCGCGCCAGCGATCCGATGGCAGCGCGAACGCCACGACGACAACGAGCAATGGCAGCAGCAAAACCGCGATGAGCACTGACTATTCCTCCCGCAGCAGGGTCATGGGCTCGATGGCGAGGTCGGTCTTGGCGAGCGCCCGATCGATGTGCTTGAGGAGAAGGACCATCAGGAACACGCCGACGAAGACGTCGAGCAGCACGCCGGCTTCGACCATTTCGGGCATCGCGTCCAAGAGCAGTAGGCCAAAGGTGAAGACGCCGTTTTCCAGGACCAGGATGCCGAGCACGTGCGCCAGGGCGGTGCGACGCGTCGTCAGGATCCAGAAGCCGGTCATGACGTTGGACAGCGCTGCAGGCACCAGCAGGAGGCCGGTGTGGGCATCGGCGAGCGGCAGCGTGCGGGCGAAAAGCAACGCCAGTCCGCTGCCCGCCGCGCCCAGCACCAGCGAGGGGATGAAGTCGACGAAGGGCTGGGCCTCCCGCGGCGCACGTGCTGGGGGCAAGCCCGCCGCGAGCATCTTGGGGATGATGATGCCCTTGAGCAGCACCGCCAGCACCGCCAGGCCCGCGCCGCGCCAGGTCACGCTGTCGTGCACGATGAGCGGCAGCGTGCCGAGGATGATGCCCTGCACGCCTACCGCGCGAACGCTCGAGCGGATGCGGCTCGAGCCCAGGGCGATGAGGTTCAGGACGATGACCGCCATCAAAAGCGCGTCGACGAGTTGGATCATGCCTACCTCGCTAGCAGGATGACGGCAAAGGCCGACGCCAAACTTGCGCCGACGAGGAACTTGGGAATGCCCGTGAGCTTGAGGCGCGCGAGCAGCGATTCCGTCAGCCCGACGCCGATGGCCAGCGCCGCCAGCCCCGCCAAGAGCACCAGCCAGTCTGCCCAGGCGTTGCCCGTCGTGATCGGCAGAGCGGTGCGCAAGAGCAGAGCCGCGTAGAGTTGGAGCTTGAGCGCCGCGCCGTACTGGACGAGGCCAAACGCGGGGCCACTGTGGTCCAGCACCATGACTTCATGGATCATCGTGAGTTCGAGGTGGGTGCGTGGATCGTCAAAGGGCAAGCGCGAGTTCTCGACCAGCAGGACGATCGCCCAGGACACGGAAATGAGGGCCAACGGCGCCGAGGCGGCAAACCACGCTGTTTCGAGGTCGGGCCCCAACATGCGGCCCAGCTCGAAGCTGCCGGTGATTCGGCAAAGAACCAGCAGGCCCAAGAAGAACGCCGGTTCGGCCAGCGCGGCAAAGGAGACCTCGCGCGCGGCGCCCATGCCTTCGAAGGCAGAGCCGGTGTCCAGGGCGGCCGATGCAGTGAAGAAGCGCCCGAGACCAAAGAGGTAGACCAGAAGGATGACATCCCCAGAAAACGCCAGCAGCGGAGCGTGCGTGCCCAGCGGGATGAGCAGCGTCGCCAGGAGCGTCGAAGCCAGCGCGACCACCGGCCCGGCCTTGAACACCCACGTCGTCGTTTGGCTGAACACCGAGCCTTTGCGCGTCAGGCGCGCGAGATCATAGTACGGCTGCAAGAGCGGCGGCCCGACACGCCCCGCGACGACAGCCTTGGTGCGCGCGATGACGCTGCCCCAGAGCGGCGGCAGCAGCAACGCCACCAACAAGTGGATCAGCGTGTGCAGGGCGTCCGCCAGCATCGCGTTCACCACCAAAGCAGCGCAACGAGCGCCACGAACATGTAGAAGATATACGCCTGGGTGCGGCCGCTTTGCAGGGGGCGCAGGCGCGCGAACAGGTCATAGCCGCGCGCGGCCGTGGGCTCGATGACGTGATCCATGACGATATCGCTGACATGGCTGGAGAAGTTGGCCCGGCGCGGGAAGATGCCGGTGGGCGGTGTGAGGTGCACCACTGGGCGCAGGATCCAGGCGAACAGGCCCGTGAGGAGGTCCGCGAAGGAAGCCGCGGTGTACTGCATGCGCGCGGTCGGCAGGGCGTAGCCGCAGTCCCAGGTCACGGTGCGGGTCTGGCCGGTCTTGCGCAGGCGATCGCCGAGCCAGAGCGCCAACACCCCGATGCACAAACAGAGTGCAATGCCGGCGAGCGACACCGAGCCCAGCGGCGCAAGCGCGCGAATCGAAGGGCCCTGCGCAGCGAATGCCGGTGTGTTGATTGCCGGCGCCCACGTCACAATGGCGCCGTCGAGCAGCGGCGCGACCAGCGGCGATCCCAGGCCGATGGCAAGGCAGGTGCCGGCCAGAACCACCATCGGCGCACGCATCGAACGCGGCGACTCGACCGCGTGGCGCGCAGCCTCGGTGCGAGGTTCGCCCAGGAACACGGCGCCGAGCACCTTGACGAAGCAGGCCACCGCCAGGGCGCCGACCAGCGCCAGCACCGGTGCCGCCAGGGCGCCCGCTAGCCACAGCAGCCCGGACGGATGCAGCGCCAGGCGCAAGAGGCCCAGATACACGAGCAACTCGCTGACAAAGCCGTTCAAGGGCGGCAACCCGCAGATGGCGACCGCGCCGATCAGGAACGCCAGCCCGGTCCAGGGCATCGCGCGCATCAAACCGCCGAGTTGGTCGATGGTGCGCGTGTGCGCGGCGTGGACCACGGAGCCGGCCGAGAGGAAAAGCAGACCCTTGAAAAAACAGTGGTTCCACACGTGAAGGAGGCCACCGGCGAGGCCCAGCACGATCAGATCGCTGCGGCCCAAGGCGCGTCCGCCCAGCGCCACGCCCAGGCCCATCAAGATGATGCCGATGTTCTCGACGCTGTGGTAGGCCAGCAGGCGCTTGAGGTCATGTTGGCCCAGCGCCGCGACGACGCCGTAGAGCGCCGACACGCAGCCCAAGCCGAGCACGACACCGCCCCACCACAGGGGCGTGTGCGGCAGCCAGGACACGACGCGCACCAGGCCGAAGATGCCCATCTTGAGGACGATGCCCGACAGCATGGCCGAGACGTGGCTGGGCGCGTTGGCGTGCGCGCCGGGCAACCAGACGTGCAGACCGAACACGCCGGCCTTGATGCCGAACGCGAAGAGCGACAAGAGGAAGATGCCGTTGCTGAGGCCGCTCGACAAGTTCATGGGCAGCGGGCCGAGGTCGTAGGAGCCGGTCAAGGCGCGCATCAACGCGAACAGCGCGAACAGCGACAGCGTCGTGAAGTGCGTGGCGACGAGATAGTGCCAGCCGGCGCGGCGCACGGCGCTGTCATCGTCTTCGGCAGTGACGAGGAAGAACGCGGCCAGGGCCATCGCCTCCCAGCCCAGGAGAAAGGGCCAGGCGTTGCGCGCACTGACTAGCAGGATGAGGCCGGCGGTGAGCAGGCCAAGAAAGAGGCTGACTTTGCGGCCGTTCTCTGGGTGTTGGGCCTGCGGCCAATAGCCGACGCCATAGACCGCGGAGCACGAGCCGAGGACGGCGATGGGTACGAGAAACCAGCGCTGCACGCCATCGAGGCCAACGGTGCGCATGAGCCAGGGCGCGGTGACGGTGGCCGGAATGAGCGCGCCGGCCTCCAAGCCGGACACGGCGACTGCAGCGAGGGCCAGGAAGCCAGCGAGGACCACCATCGCCGCGCCGATGCGTTGCCGGTTGCTGTCGAGACGCGATCCGAAAATGGCCGGCACGCCGCTGCACAGCGCCGAGAAGATCGCAAGAATCAGTAAGACTTGAGTCATCGCGGCGATCCCCAGTCGACGCGCGCCGGCCAGGGGCTATCGTCGCCGCACCGCCACGTTCGGGTGCCAGCTTAATGCACGATCAGAGGGTGACCGCAAGCAGAGGGTCGGCCGCGCGGTTACTTTGGCGAACCGTCCGCGTTGTCCGCTTGGATGTCCGCCTGGTCCGCCTGACCGTCGGCCTCGCGCGCCACGCTCTGCAGAAACGCCACGAGGTCCCGCCTCAGGTCGAAGTGCAGGCGCACCATGGCGATCGCGCGTTCGCCCTCGGACAGGGTGCCCCAAAGCGTGGTGGCGCTGTACAGGGGCCGCATCAGGCTGGGATGCTTCGCGCCGCGGAAGTGCAGGATGCGCCCGTCCTGGCTGACGAACGCGAATTCGTAGCTGACCCGGCGCGGCCTGACCAATTCGAAGCGCAGTTGACCTTCGATGGGCACGGCGGCACACAAACCGTCGAAGCTGGTGGAGCCGGTCATGGCCGCCACGAAGCGCCGTTCCAGCGCGCGCGGGCGTTGCAGGCGAACCTGGACCTGGACCTCGCACAAACGCACGTCATCAGGCGACTCGACGAGGAAGTAGCTGCCGCGTAGGGTTTCTGTGAAGTGGAGGCTCACGGCGCTCGCGGGGGTGTCGGGCATGCAGTCCGAGGGTCAGTGAGGTGCCCGCACGAACCGGATCGCCTTTTCGATGCGCGCTTCGTCCAGCGGACCGGTGTACAGCCGGTTGCCGATATAAAGCACAGGCTCGTCCGCCATGTCCAGGCGTGCTTTCAGACTGGCAGTCGCCCGGGCCACTGCGCGCGTCTCTTCGGCCTCGATCTGCTTTTGGAACACCGCCAGCGGCAATTTCAACTTCTTGATCTCAGTGTACAAAGCTGACCAGTCGTTCGGCTTGCCCAGGTCGAACAGTTTCTCTGCGAATTCGTAAGCCTTGCCCAGGGCCGCCGCGACCACGAAAGCCGCGCCCGAGGGCGTCACGCAGGGCTCCGTCGCCGAGGCGATGGACGCCAGATGCAAGCGAATCGGCAGGTCCCGCGAGTTGATGTGCCTGCGCAGCATGTAGAAGGCGGCCCGAGAGTGCGGACTGGCGAAGTCGACGAACAGGTACACGTCCTGGCCCGCCGTGCCGATCACCGGTAGAAGCGCCGTATCTCCAAGCTGTTCCGCGGGCTGCAGATCGAGTTCGGCGTCGCTGCGCCAGCGCCCCGCGGCCACGAGCTTGTCGTACACATCCGCTGGCGGCAGGCCTTGGGTCGCGCGCTGCCGGGCCTCGGTGTCCAACTCGCGCACCGCTGCGTCCAACCCCGCGTCGCTCGTGAGCCCCAACCACTTCCGGCCGTTGAGGAACAGCGCGCCCGGTCGCGCCTCGGTGCGCGCCGCCAGATCCAGCGTTTGGAACAGCATCCCGGTGGTCGCCGGCGCCGCCTGGATCGGCCGCAACTTGGCGGTATCCACACCCAGCGCTTGCGCCTTCGCCTCCACTTCCGCGGCGGTCAGCGTGGCCTTGCGCGCCAGTTCAGCCATGATCTTACCCGCGATCTCAGGCTGTTGCATCGCCAAGGCGGTCAGCAGCAACACCACATCCAGCGTCCCGGTGCGCCGTTCCAAGCTGCCCCGCCCGTCCGTGCGCGGCATCAACTTGACCACGACGCGCAGTCCTTGCCGCGCCACGAGATCGCGCACCGCCCCGACCTGCCATGGCGCACCCGGATCGAGCAGCAATACGGCCGTCACCGACGCATTCGCCGATCCGATGATCACGTCGTGGGCCAGGACCGGCACGCGATAGCGCGGGCCCAATTGCCCCGAGGGCGGCACCTGCGCGGCGGGCGCACCCAGGGCTCGACCCGTGCGCAACGCATCGAACGCGGGCAGGAACTCCGGCGCGTGCTTCAGCAGGCCCAGGCGCTCCGGATCCGCAGCAGATCCCGCGTCTTGCAAGGCGGCTTTGGCTTCGGCCGTCGCCAAGTCCAGCGCGCGCCGCAACGCCGGCTCGGGAGGCACGCCACCGATGCCGCGACCGTTGACCAAGGCGCCCGGCGTCGCCCGCACCCCGAGCGCAAGCCCTGCCTGCCGCTCGCGATCCACCATCGCCTTGGTCTGCGGAGCCTCGACGAAACGCGCCATGGCATCCGCGTCCAGCCCCACGGCGCGCGCCGCCTTGCCGATCGCCGTGCCGTCGGGCACCGGATCGCGCAACAACGCATCGATGAAGGCGAGTTCCTTGCCCTGCTGACGCGCCGCCACCGCCGCAAGTGCCGCGGCTTGCGCGTGCGGATGCCGGGAGAGCGGCAGGTGCTGCACGACGAGCGCCACCGCGGGCTGGCGGGCTTGCACGGCTTCGCGCCACAGGGGCCACGCTTGGCGACTGTAAGGACACTCGAGATCCAAGAACAGACGCACGGTCACAAGCGGCGGCACCAGGCGGGTCGCGCCATCGGCTTCGCTCCCTGGCAGCCCTATCGGTTGTGCATGGCCCGCGACGGCGTGGCCCAGCAGTACCGAGATCAATGCGATGAACGGCACAACCTGGAATCCCCGAGGGATTGTCTGGTCGGAACGCCGTGGCACGGTCTAGCGCGTACCCAGGAGGCGCCGCACCGCCGTCCGAAACGTCGTCGCCGAGAAGTTGGGCGGCACGAACGCGTGGCCATTGATGAACACCGTCGGCGTTCCCTTGATTGCCAGTGCTTCGCCAATCTTGCGCTGCTTGGCGACGGTCTCGGACCACACGTGCTTGTCGATCGCGACCTGGAGCGCCTTGATGTCCAGGCCCGCCTTCTTCGCCGCGTTTTCGAGCACCTGCTGGCTCAGGTTGCCGTTGTCCGCCATGATCGCACTGTGGAAGGCCCAGAATTTGCCTTGCTTCTGCGCCTCCTGACCTGCCTCGGCGAACTTCTGCGCCAACGGGTGGATCTCGCGCAGCGGGAAGTCCATCCAGGTGACCCGGACGCGACCTTCGAATTCCTTCTCGATCTCAGCGATGTGCTGATCGAGCCGGGCGCTGAACGGGCACTGGAAGTCCTGGAACGTGACGATGTGCACCGCCGCACCCGCCGGACCGCGCGTCGCCGCACCGGTCGTGTCGATCTTGTGTTCCTCAGAACCAAGCGAATCCAAGAGCTTTCCCTTACCCACGATGGCGTCGTACACGCCGTCGCGCGGGGTGCCGGCCTTGACCAGTTCCTCCGCGTGCTTCAGTTCCTCGTCGATCATCTGTTGCAGCACCGGCGCTTCCTTGGCGCCCACCAGCTTGCGACCATTGATGAACAAGTTCGGGGTGCCGCGAGCCCCCAGCGCCGCTGCCTGCTCGGTGTCTGCCTCGATGCGATCGCGACCGCCGTGCGCCGCCAGGGCCGTGTCGAACTGCGCGCGGTTCAGGCCCAGCTTGTCGGCAGCGGCCTTGAGCCCCGCCTCGTCCAGCTTGTCCTGAGCCTGCAGCAAGAAATCATGCATTTCCCAGAATTTGCCTTGCGAGCGCGCCGCCTCCAACGCCTCTGCGGCCGCCTGGGCATTCTTGTGGAACGGCAGCGGGTTGTGCTTGAACACGATGCGCAGGTTGGCGGCGTTCTGCTCGCGCAACTTCTGCAACGTCGGGCGCAGCTTGGCGCAGAACGGGCACTCGGCGTCCTCGAACACGACCATGGTCACGACCGCCGAGGCCGGGCCCATGGTCGGATCGTCCGGGCGAATGGCGACGCGCCACACGGTCTTGGCGTCGGTGGCGTCGGCTGTCGCCTGGATCGGTTCGCCGACGTGCAGCGCCTGGGTGCCACCGGCCGGCGCGATGGTCGCGCTCGCCACACCGGAAGTGCGCGCCACCTTGGCCGGAACTGGCTGCGGCGGCGCCGGTTCCCCGTTCATCACGTAGCGCACGTAGTCAGCCGCGCCCTTGGGATTGCTCGCGGTCGCCAACGCCTTGGGCAGATCCTCGCGCTTGGCGCCGGCCGCCAGGATGCCATCGGCGCGGGTGATCTCCTCGGCGATGCGCTTCTCCCAGATGGCGGGGGCCTGCACGCCCTGGACGAGCGCGCCATTGACCAGGAACGACGGCGTGCCCGCGATGCCCATCGCCTTGGCCAACGACACGTCGCGCTTGATGATTTTATCGGTCTCGGGGCTCTCCATCGCGGTGACGAACTTGGCGAAGTCGAGCTTGGCCTCGCGCGCCCAAGCCAACACGGACTCACGCGTCAGCGGCTCTTCGGCCATGAACTTGGTGTAATAGTCGTCGAACCGACCCTGGCGCCAGGCGGCAACGGCACCGCGCGCGCCGAGCACGCTGTTTTCATGCACGTCGAGCGGCAGGTTGAAGAAGCGGATTCGCACGTCTTCCGGATACTTGGCCACGACCTGCTTCAGGTGCTGAGCCTGGCCGCGGCAGAACGGGCACTCGTAGTCGACGAACGCCAGGATGTCGACCTTGGGACGCGCGGCCCCGACCGCCGGCGCTTCGAGCGGAGCGGCAGCGGGCGCGATCGTTTCGGAAGACTTGCGATTGCAGGCAGTCATGCCGGTCACCGCCAAGGCGGCGATCAACAGCGAGACCGTGGTCGAACGCAGGCGCCAGGTCACCGAGGCATCGTTGGAGCCGGCGGGGGAGAAAGGACGAATCGCAAACATGCTAGGCATCTCCAGGAGGGCGGGACGGGCAACCGGCTCCACCAGGTCTTCACGGCGAGCGGCCCCTTCTGGACGGCAAGGCGTCGCGGGGGGCAGTTCGCGGGCCACGAAGGGTACGGTGCAGGGACCGGGCGGTCAAGACGAGCTGGACGCCAACGCGGCCAGCGTAGAACCTGCCGCGCCTACTAGCCTTATCCCTTCTCATCGCGCAGCCTGCGCCAAGTCTCGACGCGATCGGCGATCCTCGCCTCGTGGCCGTTGCGCGTCGGTTCGTAGAACGTGGCGCCGCGAATCGCGTCCGGCAAGTAGTGCTCGGGCACCCAGCCTCCCGCCGCGTGCGGATCCTGGTAGTCCTTGCCCCAGCCCATCTGCTTGGCGAGTCCGGTCGAGGCGTTGCGCAGGTGGTTCGGCACTGGCAGGCTGCCGCGCGACTGCACGGCTTCGGTGGCGGCACGCAGCGCCAGGTAGCTCGCCTTGGATTTCGGCGCAGTGGCCAGATAGGTCGTGGCGTGCGCCATCGCGATGCGTGACTCAGGAAGTCCAGTCAGCTCATGGGCTTGAGCTGCCGCGATCGCCAGCGGCAGGGCGTGCGGGTCGGCGTTGGAGACGTCCTCCGCGGCGAAAATCACCAGCCGGCGACACACGAAGCGCGGATCCTCGCCGGCCTCCAGCATGCGCGCGAGCCAGTACAGCGCCGCGTCGGGATCCGAACCGCGCATCGACTTGATGAATGCTGAAATAACCTGGAAATGCTCGTCGCCATCCTTGTCGTAGCGCGGCCCTTGTTGCAGCGGCGCCCGCTCCAGCACGGCCTCGTCCAGCACCGGCGCGATCGCGTGCGCCCCATCACGTTTCGCTTCGTGCAGCACCAGTTCGGCCGCCGCCTCCAGTTGCGAGAGCGCCCGCCTCGCGTCGCCATCCGCGGCCCTGGCAACGTGTTCCATCGCAAGCTCAGTCACTTGCAGGCCGGATCCGCCGTAGCCTCGGGCGTCCGTGATTGCGCGCCGCAGCACCACCTGCAGTTCGTCCACGGTCAGCGGGTCCAGAACGATGACGGCACAGCGGCTCAATAGCGCGGCATTCAAAGCGAAACCCGGGTTTTCCGTCGTCGCGCCGACCAGCGTCACCGTGCCGGCCTCGACGTGTGGCAACAGCGCATCCTGCTGGCCTTTGCCCCAACGGTGAATCTCGTCCACGAACAACACAGTGCGGCGCCCCTGCCGGCGCAGCGATTGAGCCTTGGCGATCGTTTCGCGCAGTTGGGCGACGCCGTCCAGAACCGCGGAAAGACTCATGAACTCTGCATCTGCGTGGCGTGCGACCAGACGCGCCAGGGTCGTCTTGCCCGTGCCCGGCGGGCCCCACAGCAGCAGCGACGGCATGCGGTCCGACATCAGGGCCCGACGCAAGAAGCCTTCGGGTCCCAGCCACTTGCCCTGCCCGACCACCTCGTCCAGGTCGCGCGGTCGCATCCGTTCAGCCAAAGGCGCTGTGTTCTGGGCTACCGCGAACAGTTCGCCCGCGCGCTTGCCGCTCAAGGTCGCCTCCCGCGACCCGCGAACGCCGTCTCCAGCACGTCGACCAGATCCGTCAGCGCGAAAGGCTTGCGCAAGACCTGGGCGTGGTGTCTGGCCTGCAACTGCGCGGCTTGATCGGGATCGAGAAAACCCGTCATGAACACGATGGGAATGCCGTCCAGGCGCGCGCCCAGCCGTTCGACGACCTCGGGGCCCGTCACGTGCGGCATGGACAGGTCAATGAGCAGCAAGTCGACGTCCGGGATGCCGTGTTCGAACAGGCTCAGCGCTTGTGGACCGCCTGGCACCGGCATGCAATCGAAACCACAGGCGTCCAGCAATTCGCCGGTCACGCTGCGCACTATCGCGTCGTCATCCACCACCAGGATGCGCGGACGCCTGGCTGGCGATTCCACTTTCGTGGCGGCTTTGCGCTCGCCCGTCAGTTCCGCGAGCACCTGCCAAATGCGGCCCTCAGCGTCGGGCCACGCAAGCAATCGCCCGGTCTGCGCCCCGCCTCGGGCAACGCGCAGTTCCACTTCGATGATCCAGGGTGCGCGCACGGCATTGGCTTGCGGGCGCCGCGTCCACCAGACGTCCACGAGCCGGGATTGCACCGCCACGGCCGCGAGCATGCGCCCCGGCTCGCCGAAAGCCTGCCGCCACGCGCGGTTGGCATGACTGATGGCGCCGTCCTCACCCACCAGGCATTGCGCGACGGGAGCGGCGTCGAAGAGCGCTTGCCAGGGCAGCACGTCGGCCGGCACGCCCACGTCGCCCGGAGCCCTGCGCAAGATGTGCACGGCCAAAGCCAGCGAATCGATTTCGTCGCCGCTGCCAAGGCCCGCGAGCAGGTCTATGCCCGGCTTGCCCGCGACGAGATCCGTGACCTTTTCCAGGAACTCGCGCAGTCGTCGGCGCAGATCGTCGTCATGGCTGGAGGGGGCGGACATCGACAACCTGGGGTCAAACTTGACGTTTGCGCATCGTCTTGCTGTCTCGCGCGCCAACTTCGTTGCAAGATAGCGAACCGCACGTGAGGCCGCAAGTCGGAATGCGTACCCTTCCGAGGTAACGCGCAAGCCTCGAAGGTGGTGGCCGGCGGATGAATCCGCGCCTATCATTGCAAAGCCCCGCCTTCGCGGGGCTGGCGCAACTCCTTATGCGTCGGGCACTTCTAGGCGTTCACCTGCACATTGTCTGGTCAACGTGGGACCGCTTGCCGGTGCTGACCGACTGGCCAGGCAAGAGGAGCACCATTGCGCCAACGAGCTCGAACCTGAGTTCGAGAAAACCGAAGACAATCAAGAAGAACCTGAGCCCCGCGAAGGCGGGGCTTTGCAAAGGCAGGCGCGGATTCATCCGCCGGCCCGACCATGGGCATTGGCT
>CAYHHL010000017.1:0-39473 GCA_964356325.1 uncultured Enterobacteriaceae bacterium
CGCAGGCCGGCTTTGCAACTTGAGGCGCGGCTTCAGCCGCCGGCGTCCCTTCTAACCGTTGGGATGGCTTGCGTACCACTGGACGGTGCGGCGCAGGCCCTCGGCAAAATCGATGGCCGCACTGTAGCCGAGATCGCGCTGGGCCGCGCTGATGTCGGCCAGGCTGTCGCGGATGTCACCGGCGCGTTCCGGACCGTGCAAGGGGCGCACGTCGCTGCCCAGCGCCGCGTTGATGGCGTCGACCATGTCGAGCAGTGAATAGCGCTTACCGCAGGCGATGTTGTAGACGTTGCCGGGCGCGGCTGCAGCGGTCAGGGCCTTCAGGTTGGCCTCGACGACGTTGTCGATGAAGCAGAAGTCGCGCGTCTGGCCGCCGTCCCCGTTCAGGGTCGGCGAATGGCCCGCCTGCATCAGCGTAACGAAACGCGGGATGACTGCGGCGTAATCGCTCTGAGGCGACTGGTGCGGACCGAAGACGTTGAAGTAGCGCAGGGCCACGCACTCCAGGCCGAACACCTTGGTCCAAACCGCGCAATACTGTTCACCCAGCAACTTCTGCGCGCCGTACGGGCTGATTGGCTGCGGCGCCATCGTCTCGACTTTGGGCAGCACCTCGGTTTCCCCATAGGCACTGGACGAGGCGGCGTACACGAGGCGCTTCACGCCGGCCCTGCGCGCGGACTGCAGGACCTGGATCATGCCGTTGACGTTGACGTCGTGCGAGGTCTCCGGGTCCTCGATCGAACGCGCGACCGACGGCAAGGCTGCTTCGTGAAAGACGTAGTTCGCGCCCTGCATCGCCCGGTCGACGGCGGCGCGGTCGCGGATGTCGCCTTCGATGAGGGTGACGCGATCGACGAAAGCGGCGATGTTGGCCCGCCGTCCGGACGAGAAGTCGTCGAGGATGACGACCTCATCGCCGCGATCGAGCAAGGCATTCGCGATATTGGAGCCGATGAAACCGGCGCCGCCAGTGACGACCACTCTTGCCATGGAACGGGCCTCGGGGGGGCTATTGATTCATGCCGTCGAGGAACTGCTGGTTGGACTCGTACTTGCGAATCTTGTCGAGCAGGAATTCCATCGAGTCGATGACGTTCAGCGGGTGCAGGAGCTGACGCAGGAGCCAGACGCGGCTCAGGGTGCGCTCGTCGAACAGCAGGTCTTCCTTGCGTGTTCCCGACTTGTTGATGTCCAGGCACGGGAAGATGCGCTTCTCCATCAGCTTGCGGTCCAGGTGGATCTCGCAGTTGCCGGTGCCCTTGAACTCTTCGAAGATGACCTCGTCCATGCGCGAACCGGTGTCGATGAGCGCGGTGCCGATGATGGTCAGCGAGCCGCCCTCCTCGATGTTGCGAGCGGCACCGAAGAAGCGCTTGGGCTTGTGCAACGCGTTGGAGTCCACACCGCCCGACAGGATCTTGCCGCTGGGCGGAACCACCGTGTTGTAGGCGCGGGCCAGACGCGTGATCGAGTCCAACAGGATGACCACGTCGCGACCGTGCTCGACCAGGCGCTTGGCCTTTTCGATTACCATTTCAGCGACTTGCACATGGCGACTGGCGGGCTCGTCGAACGTGGACGAGACCACTTCGCCCTGGACCGTGCGCTGCATGTCGGTCACTTCCTCGGGCCGCTCGTCGATCAGCAGCACGATGAGGTAGACCTCCTTGTGGTTCTGGGCGATCGCGTGGGCAATCTCCTGCAAAAGCACGGTCTTGCCGGTGCGAGGCGGCGCCACGATGAGAGTACGCTGACCTTTGCCTTGGGGGCACATCAGGTCGACGATGCGCGTCGTGAACGACTTGGGCGTGTACTCGAGGCGCAGGCGCTCGGACGGGTACAGCGGCGTCAGGTTGTCGAACAGGATCTTGCTCTTGGCCCGCTCCGGATCCTCGAAATTGATCTCGTCGACCTTGAGCAGCGCGAAGTAGCGCTCGCCTTCCTTGGGCGGGCGAATTTCGCCCGACACCGTGTCGCCATTGCGCAAACCGAAGCGGCGGATCTGCGACGGGCTGACGTAGATGTCGTCACTGCCGGGGAAGTAGTTGTAGTCGGGTGAGCGCAGGAAGCCGTAGCCGTCGGGCAGCACCTGCAGCACGCCCTCCGCGAAGATGGCGCCCTCGCGGTTGGTCTGGGCCTGCAGCAGCGAGAAGATGAGATCCTGCCGATGCAGGCTTGCCGCGTCGTCGATGCCCAGCCCGTTGGCCAGCAGGACGAGCTCGCTCATCTTCATGTGCTTGAGGTCGTTGAGGTTCATCGACTCGCTGGCTGCCAAGGGAGCCTGCTCGACGACTGCGGAACTGGAGATGGGAGACTTGCGCGGCATGGGCATCAGGACCAAAAGCAGCGGAAGCTGCAAGGCTGCGGGCGAAGCAGGCGCTTGGGAGCGACTGTCCGGTACGTCGACCAGGGAGGCCGGCGACCGGGCACGCGGAGTGCGAGACAGTAGAAACCGACTACGAGTGTAGGCGGGTCACGAAAACACAGCTGCGGTTGTGCGAGGCATAACCGAAACGGCGGTCGGCTGTCAAGAGGGCAGTATTCGGAGGAGCGAGAGACGCGGACTGAGGAGGCGGGAACGAAGGTCTGAATCGACCTGGAGATCGGGATCGGCACTACCGTGCGTGGTCCGGCTGCGCAACCGATGCTGCGCGGAGAGACGGGCTGGAACACGGGAGGCGCGATAAGTCTATGGAGCGCGGGCATGGCCGTCAAGGGCGAGTTGCGCGGCCAGAACCGAAGCGCGCCGGGCGAGCCAAGGCCGCTAGATCTCAGGCTGCTGCAGTCCACACGGCGTCTGGCAGATCGGCACCTTCACGCAGTCGAAGCGCAAGTGATCACTGGGCGCCAGTGCTTCGAATGCGGCGGCCTCGACCGATCCCGGCGGCAGGATCGGCGCCAGACGCCGGGCCACCGCGATGGCCATCGCTGCACCGTGCGCGAAGTGGCTGTCCAGCAAGCGCAAACGGTAGGCCATCAGCCGCGCGGCCCGGGTCGGCACGAAGGCGATCTCGGTCGCCGCCGCCCGCGTCCACAGACCGGCCCGCACCATCTCGCGCACCAGCCAAAGCTGGGCCGTTACGGGGGCCGCGCGCAGAAGTCCTTGCCCCAACTGGCCGATCAGCACTTCGGACGTCGGCGCCTCGGCCAGCACCGTCGGCAAGTCCGCCTGCGCCTTGAGGGCCCGCCCGCCCAGCACCGCGTCGAGCAGCGCCGATCGCACCAGCGAGGTCGCCGGATCGCCCTGGGCCAGAGTCCAGCGCACCAGCACTTCGGCCAACGCTTCGGGCTTGTCCAGCAGCAGGGCCACGGGACCGAGACCGCCGACGCGTTCGATCAGCAGATCCGCCAGCGAACCGTCCGAGCGCAGCGCGTACAGGCGGGCCAGCAGCGCTGCGAGAAACAGGTGACGGGCGGCCTCGTTCTGCGCCATCCGCGACTCCAGACCGTGCGCCAACAGCAGCGATCCGCCGCCCAGCTTGTGCTCCCGGCCGTAGGTACGCAGCGCCGCGATCACGTCGCCCACGTCCGGCGCCTGGGCGGTACACGCGATCTCGGTTTGCATCTGGCGCAACACGACTGGCAGCGTTTCCGTGTAGCGCGGCAGCGGCGTGACGATCGAAGACGCGACGGCTTGTCCGGAATTTCCAGCATCTGCACGCTGTTGCACGGTCTCCGGCGCTTGCCTGGCGCGCGAGGTCTTCGGCGTCGGCGCAGCCGCGGGGGCGTCGGGCTTGTCCTCGAGCTTCTGCTCGTACTGCTGGAACAGCGCCTCGTCGACGGGTTCCGCTTCGGGCGGCAGATCGAGGAATTCCTCTGCGTCGGGATCTGCCTCTGCTTGCTTGGGTTTTGCCTTCGCCGCGGGAGCCAAAACCGGAACCGGGGCCGGAACCGGAGCCGGAACCGGGGCCGGAACCGGAGCCGGAGCCCCATCAGCAACCGGAGCGCCCGCGTCCTCCTTTTCATCCTCCAGGAATTCGTCGGCGTCGATCGAACGCAGGCGCGGCACGGCCTGCTTGCCCAAGTCGGTCAGGCCCCAGCGGATGCCGATGAGCTTCACGCGCCCCGAGGCGACGATCCACTTGATCCAATTCTGGAAAGCCACCAGCCCCAGGTGCTTGCCCGGGTAGACGTAGCTAGTCAGCATCCGGTGCATCTCGTGCGTCGAATGCAGGCGCCCGCCGCCTTCTATATCCAGGGCTTCCATGACGTATTTGCACAGCAGCGTGTTCTCGTCGACCAGCCGCTTGTACAGCAGTTCCTTGGCGTGCTCCTCGTCGGGCGCATTCAGGAAACGCTCCGCCCACGGTCCCAACCGCGCGGTGCCTTCGGTGCGGACGTCGAGCAGGGCCAGCAGGTGCGGACTCTCGTCCTTGCTGTACAACCCCTCGTCTTTCATCCACTCGCGCAGATCACGCGTACCCAGCTGCGAGCGTTGGATGTGCCCGAGCAGCTTGTTGATGGCCGGCACGTACGCGTCTTCACGCACATTCGGGAACGAGGGGTAGTCCACCCTTTGCGCCATGATGAGGTCTCCTGGAACACCGATTGGAAAATAATGCGGAACGTTGGAGCGGAGCCGGTGGCGCCGGCACTGTACCCGAGGCCGTTTGCGACGCCAACTGCGCGCCTTCACGAAGTCCCACGGCGTTGAACGGCACGGATTCGCCAAGTCCCGCTCGCGCCTGTTGGACAAAACGTCGCGGCACTCCTAGCATCGCGAGCGGCGGCCACGCAGCGTGATTCGCAGTCCTCCTGAGGAGTCGGCCTTGCAACGCTCGATCAGTTCGTCCACTTCCGATGTTCTTCCGCGACCCGGGCAAGGGGCCGCGCGCACGCTGCCGTCCCGCGCTTTGGTGCTGGCGCTGGTCGGCTGCCTGATCGGCCTGCCCGTGCACGCCCAGGTACCGCCTGCCCCGCCGCCCGCCACGCCCGCCGCCGTTGCGCCCGCGCCGTCCGGCAAACAGCGAGTCCTGATTCTGCATACGGAAAGTGCAGCGGTCGCCGATCCAGCGCGCCTGGCGATCTCCAAGGAAGTGTACGCCCAGGCGATGCGCTACCGGCAGCTCGACGTGGTGCCTTCGAACGCCGATCTGGTCGAGGAGATGTTCGAATTCGAATGCACCGAGGCCGGCGTCGAGTGCCTCGCGCGCATCGGCGCCAAGTATGGTGCGCAACTCGTCGTGTTCAGTGAAGTCGGCAAGGCGCCCTCGGGTGGCCTGCAACTGAACATGCGCGTCGTCGACGTACAGGCCGCCCGCATGGCGCAAGCGACTGCACAGCCACTGGATCTGGACAAGCCGCAGCCGTCGATCAGCCGCGGTCTGGTTGTGCTGCTCGGCCCGGTCGAGATGGCGGCGGCCGAAGCACCCGGGGTCTTGCGCATCACCTTGTTCGCCGGTGGCGTCGCCCTGGTCTACGTCGACGATCAACTGATGGGCAACACCGCGGACGCCCAAGGGATTACCGTTGCCGCCGGCACCCACACCGTCCGTGTCGTGCGCGCCGGTTTCCGCGAATGGACCGCACGGGTGACCGTGCCCGCCGGAGGCCGCGCCGAACGCACCGTCCAACTCGAACAACTCGCGTCGGTTCCAGGCGGTCCGGTCGGCCCGGTCGCCAAGCCGATCACGCACAAGTGGTGGTTCTGGACCGCGATCGGCGTCGCCATCCTAGGGGGTACCGCGATCGCCGTGGTCGCCAGTTCGGGCACGAAGGCCGCCCCCACCGGCGCGGCGTCGTTTACCCTGGACAGCAGCAATGCCCACCTCGACCCCATCTTCGGCCCCGCGGCCGGCAAGTGAGCGCGACGATGCGCACCGTTTCGATGGCCGCCTGCGTTCTCAGCTGCCTCGGCATTCTGGGCTGTGACGCGCAAGCCCCTGCTTCTTCCACGGAATCTGGATTCGGCACCTTGGCGGTTTCGCTCAGTGGCGCCCTGCCCGACGTCCTCAGCCTGCGCCTGCGCCTCTACGACGCCCCTCCCGGCGGCGGCGGCAAGATCGTGTACGACACGGGCTGTCGGGACTACACGGCGCAAAACGTGCTGACGGTCAGTCCGCTGAAGACCGGATCGAATTACGCTTTGGTGGTCGACCTTTACCAGGCGGCCCAGTGCGTCACGCCTCGCTTCCGTGCGTACCGCGGTGCCATCACGGTCTCGGCCCAGAGCGACATCGCCAGCCAGGCCCGGCCGTACTACCTGCAACCCTATGAATTCGGGAAGTTCACCGGACTGGCGCAGGTCAGTTCCACGCGTCAAGCCGAAGCGGCCAAGCGGTCGTGCTCGCAGGACGCCGACTGCAAGATCATCCACCCGAACGCGACTTGTTCGCTCAAGCAGAACGTCTGCACGATCGATCACCTGTTCCCGCTCAACGGCGCGGTTCGCAGGGCCTTTCCTCTGGTCCTGGCGCTCGATGACGGCCGGGTTGCGGTCGGCGGCGGTCTGAACGCGCAAATCCAAGGCGACTGGCAAGCGACCAGCGATCGCGTCGAGGTCTTCGATCCAGCGACCGGCCTGTTCACCTCAGAGGATCTCAGTTCGCCACCGTTTGCCGTGGGCTTGGCCGAGGGCGTCACCGTCGCGGGCGGCAGCTATGTGCAGGTAGCGGGCACCGGCGCCGCCAAGTTTTCGTTTGAAAAGGGCAAGCAGCTCGGCACCGGCATCCAGGCCAAGGGCTGCGCGGCCGGCGTTTCGTCGACCTGCAAGGTCTACGGCCAGGTCGCGCGCATCGACCCCAAGGCCAACGCGTCGGTGCAAACGCCGCTCGGTTCACCGCTCGCTTTCCCGATCGTGGCGCGAGTCCATACCCCGCAAGGCGATCGCGTGCTCGTAGCAGGCGGTGCGAAGGTGCCGTTGCCCTTGGGCGGCGATGCCCGCACCGGTCAAGCCGCGCTGTGCAAGGTCGAGGCGGGGCAAGTGCCGGAATGCACGGCGACCGGCGCGCCGATGCAGGCCGGCAGGGCGCGGGCGGCGGTCGCGTGCGTCGAGGGCGGCGCGGCTTGCACGAAAGTGTTGGTGTTGGGCGGCCGCACGAAGGTCGCGTTGCCCTTGGCCGAAGTCTATGACGCCACGACGGATACCTTCACGCCAGTGCAGACCAAGGGCGCCGTCACGGACAAGGACAAAGTGCACGGCGGGCAACTGCTGCCCTTGGCGGACGGCAGTTGGCTGTTGGTAGGCGCGTCGCGCAAGGCCTTGTTCCTGGAGGACGACGACGTGGCGACCGGCGCGGATCTGCCGGCCCTGCGCGTGCAGTTCGAGGCCTCGCCGCCTACGCTGACGTTCTCGGCGGTGCAATTGAGCCCTGGCATCACCCAGAAAGACGGCCAACGCGTGCTGGGCAGCGCCGTGGGCCTCGCAGACCGCTCCGTGCTGCTGATCGGCGGCATCGACACGGATCTGCAGGCGCGCGCCGACGCCATCCTGTTCAGCCCAACCGGTCAAGCCATGGCCAAGATCGAGCTGGGCGGCTCACGCTTCGGCGGCGGCGCAGGCCTCATCGGCGGCAAGGGCCCGGTCAGCGGGTGCGTGCTGCTCGCAGGCGGCTTCACCTTGGTGAACGGGGTCTTGCAGCCGCAGAACCACGTCGAGGTCTTCTGCCCCGGCGCGCCTTGAACGAGCGCCAATCGGGGTCCGAACCGGCGACGTCCGTTCGGGCGATGTCTGACCGGGCGACGTCTGACCGAGCGCCTTTCGACCTGATTGCCGTTCTGCCGTTCGCCTTGGTTCTCGCGCTGTTGACGACCTGGCTCGCCCCGTCAGTGGCCTGGTTCGACTCGGGTGAACTTGCCGCCGCCGCCGTTCAACTCGGCGTCCCGCATCCGACTGGATTTCCACTCTTCGATCTCGCGGGCCACCTGTTCGCGCGCTTACCCTTGGCTTCCAGCGCTTTACGCGTGCACTTCCTAGGCGCGACCGCGGCGGTCCTGGGCGTGTGGCTGTGGCGGCGATCGCTGCGGCTGCCGGCGCTGCCGTTGGTTCCTGGGCTGCTGGCCGAAACGGCACTGCTGCTCCTGCCACTGTTGGCCCCCGCGGTCTTGCTGCACGTGCGCGCCGCCGAGGTCTATCCCCTGGTCTGGCTGCTGACCGGGGCGATCGCGTGGTGCTGGACTGGGTTGCGGCCAGGTCGCCGCGTGGTCGCACTGGGGCTGCTCGCCGGTCTGGGCGCGGGCGTTCACGTCGAGGCGGCGGGGCTGGCGGGGCTGGCCTGGCTCGCGGCGGTCTACTTCCTGTTGCGCGGCGAGCGGTGGGCCGGCATCCAAACGGTCGCGCTCAGCCTGGGCCTGGGTCTGTTCGGCGCCGCGAGCGTGGCCTACCTGCCCCTGGCTGCCGCGCACAACCCGCTGTTTTCTTGGGGCGACGTCACGACACTGCCGGCGCTCGTCGACCACCTCACCGCGGCGTCCATCCGTCAGGCGTTCGCGGATCGCATCGGCGGCGCGCGTGAGGGCCTGGCGGCGCTGCTTCACCTGTGGATCCATAATGCTGCCTGGCTGCTGGCCCCGGCGCTGCTCGGCCTCGCCTGGCTGTGGCGCGGGCGTCCGGGCGCGGCGTTCCTGACCCTGGTGCTGGTGACCCTGGACGCGGCGTACTCTGCGATCGTCAATCCGATGGGCCTGCGCGATGATCAGGCCGGCTTGATCGCGCTGCTCGGTCTCGGGCTGTTGGCCGGTGTGGCGGCGCACTTGCTGCTCGATCGGTTGCGCAACGGTGCCTTGCAGTGGCTGGCGCTGGCCTTGGTCTTGACGGCCGTCGGGTTCGCCATGCTGGGTTCCCTGCGGCGAGCGCCCCAGCATGACCTGCAAGCCGGCGGAATCTGGGCTGATGGCCTGTGGCACGAAGTGCCGCCCGGCGCTCTGCTGGTGGCGGCGAGCGATCACACCGCCTCAGCGTGCCTCTGGACGCAAACCGCGGAAGGCGCGCGGCCCGACGCGCTGTGCCTGCCCGAAGTCTTTGCCCGCGATCCGCGCATGCTGGCCTGGCTGGCGCGCGTGCACCGACGTCCGGGGTTTGCGCAAGCGGCGATCGCGGCTCGGGAAGGCCGGTCGGGGCCCGAGGTGTTGGCGGCCTGGCTGCGGCCCAACGCGCAACAGGCGCCGGTGCTGTGGGAATTGGGCCACGCCGAGGAAGATGCCCAGGTTTCCGCACACCTGCACGCAGGCCTGCCGTGGTTTCGTCTCGATCCGGGCTCGATCGATCGCCCGACGCAGCACCAGGAAGCGCTGGCCATGCAGCTGGCAGTGGATTTGACCTGTACGACGCTGGGTTGTGAACAGGCGCCGACCCTGGCCGCGCACCTCGGCACGACGCTCGGGCTGCTGGGTGCGGCGCGGGCCCGCACGGATCGCGAGGATGCGGTGCGTCTGCTCGAGGCGTCGGTGCGCCTGGCGCCCAACTCGGCGTCAGCGCTGAACAACCTGGCAGTACTCGCCTTGGATGTCGGTCAGGCGGGCCGAGCGCTGGCGTTGTGCGAGCAGGCCTTGGCGGCGCAACCGGACTACCTGCGCGCGCATCGGACCGCGGCGCGGGCGGCGCTGAAGCTGCGGAGGTGGGATGACGCGGAGAGCCACGCTCGCCGGTACTTGGACGGGAAACGTCGCAATCGCGAGGCGCTGCACTGGCTTTCGGTCCTGGTGGCGGAGGCGCCCGAACCGGCAAAGGCACGCTTGCAGGCGTTGGGCCCATAGCGCGGTTGCGGGGGCGGATGGGCGGACCTAACATGACCCACGGATTCGACACCTGGAAAGCGACCGACCGATGCCCCGCCTCATTCCCGCCACGCCCCGATCCGACGCGCCGGCCTCGCACCGCCACGTGCTGCACGCCCTGACGCACGCCTTGGACGAGAGTTGGCTGGTGGTCCACGAGCCGCGCTGGGTTTCGCGGGCCAGGCCGGGAGAACCGCTGCAGGACGGCGGCGCGGACTTCCTGATTGCGCACCCGGATCGCGGTATCCTCACGCTCTTGCTGGTCGAAGGCGGGTTGCTGCACGAACCGAGCAGTGCGCACTGGCGGCGCATCGATTCCCAAGGGATTCACCAGGATATCGCAGATCCCTTCGCCGCCGGGCAGCGCGCGACCGACCTGCTGTTGGGCAAGCTGGCCGAGCATCCGGGCGCCGTGCCCTCGCAGCCGGCGCACGGTCACGGCGTGCTGTTGCCCGATGTCATGGCGCCGTCTCAGGGTTTTGCTGCCCACGCCCCGGCGGAACTGACGCTCGACCGCAGGGCGTTCGACCACCTGGGCGTTGCCGTCGAAGGGCTGCTGGCGCGCTGGCAGAAGCGCCAGCCGGCCACCGGCAATGCCCCGGCGCGCTGGTGGTGGCGGGCCCTGGAGGATTTGTTCCTGATGCCGCGCGGGGTTCGACCGCTCCTGCGCCACCGTATCGCCGAGGACCAGAAGCAGATGGTGGCGCTGAGCCCGCAGCAGCTGGGCGTGCTCGACCTGCTCGCGCGCGTGCGACGTCAGGCGGTCTATGGGCCGGCGGGCACGGGCAAGACCCTGCTGGCCATGCACAAAGCGCGGATGCTCGCCAGGCAGGGGATGCACGTGCTGCTGACCTGCTACAACAAGGCGTTGGGCCACCACCTGCGCGACGCGATGGCCGACGAACCGAACGTGCACGCGATTCACTTCCACGAGTTGTGTTACGAAGTCCTGGGTCTGGATCCCGCGGTGCAACGGCCGCCGCAAGAGCCCGCAGCTACGCGCAAATACTGGGACGAGGACCTGGCCCGCCGCGTGCTGGACGTGACTTCGCGCCATGGGCCGGCCTACGACGCGCTGGTGATCGACGAAGCGCAGGACTTCTTGCCGCTGTGGATGCAGGCCCTGGACTCCCTGGTGCACGATCCGCAACGTGCGGTGCGGTATCTGTTTTTCGACGACGGGCAGCGCCTGCGCTCCGACACGGCGCCGGTGCCGGGGGCGGACACGGCCCTGACGCTGACGACGAACTGGCGAAATACCCAGAACATCCATGAACATCTGGTGGCGATGCAGCCTGAGCTGCAGATCGCGCAATGCGTCGCGCCGCCGGGGGTGCCGGTCGAGATCGAGCCGGTGCACCCGAATCTGGCGCGGACGTTGCGGCGGGTGCTGGCCCGACTGCTGGGCGAAGGTGGCGTGGCGCCAGAGGATGTCGTGATCCTCACCGGGCAGTCGCCGTCGCGCTCGCCGGTGCTGGAGGCCGAGGCGGAGTTGCGGCCCTACCGGCTGACGCTGACCGACGAGCCGGGGGCGGTGCGGGTGCGCGGGGTGCAGTCGTTCAAGGGGATGGAGGCGCCGGTCGTCATCCTCACCGGCCTGGAGCCCTACCCGCCGGACAAGGCCAGGCAGTTGCACTACATTGGTGCGTCCAGGGCGACCAACCACCTCGTCGTGCTGCAAGATGCGGTGGTGGCGCCGTGGCGTGGGCTGGCCAAGGATCAGCCGGCATGAGGGGTTGCGAAATCGTCGTCATCCTGGCGCTATCCGGGGCGACGGCACTGGCCGGGTGCCGCAAGTCCGAGTCAGCCAAGCCAGCCGAATCGGCTGCGGCCGAGGCAGCGAAGTTGCAGCCGAAAGAGCTGCCGAAACCCGTGCACAATCCGAGCGGTCGCTGGCACATCACCGAGTTGAAGGCCAAGGCCGAGATGCCCGATGATCAGCGCGTGCCTGGCCTGGACGATGCCGCGCTGACCGCGCAACTGGCCGAGACCGTGCGCAAGATGGCGCAAGTCTCCGGTTTCGGGCCGGCCAGCGAGGACGTGGACGACGCGCATCGGCTGGGCGTGCAGGTCACGGTCGCGTGGCAACTGATGGACCTCGAAGGACGATCGCAGCCTTCGGCCAACGCGCCGGCCGAAGGCAATCTGGTGCTCGCCGTGATGGCCCACGCCGAGCAGTCCGCCCAAAAAGGCGAACGCGAGATGGCCGAGCGCACCATCGACGCCACGGTGCCGCTGCCGGCCGATCGCGAGAAGGGCCTGGCGCCGTTCCTGATGGTGCGAGTGCAACAGGCTACCCAGCAAGCGATTTCGGACGTGCTCGGCGAATTGTGGGCGCGCGGCCTGGACGACGCCGCGGTGCTGGCGCTGCTCGATGACGAGGTGCCGTGGCGCAAGATGGCCGGAGCGCGCGAGATCGGTGAGCGCGAACTGAAGTCCGGGCGCGACCGCCTGGAGAAGGCCGCCCGGGATTCGCGCAAGGACATCGCCACGGTGGCGGCGGCGGCGTTGGGGCGCCTGGGTGATCCGCACAGCGTGCCGGTGCTGGAGCGCCTGCTCGGGGCCATCCACCCAGAAGTCATCGACGCTGCACTGGTTTCTCTGGTCGACATCGGCTCGCCCGAGGCGCTGGCAGCGGTCAAGCGTGTCGCGGACGAGCACGAGAACACCGACATTCGACAGCGCGCCGGCTCTCTGCTACAGGAGCGCGCCGCTCGCAAGCCGTCGCACTGAGGCGCAGTTCTTTCCCCCAACCATCTGGTATCCATGACGACTTTGTTGACACCGGGAACCTATCACCTCATCGGCATCGGTGGCATCGGCGTTTCGGGCGTGGCCAGGCTGCTGCATGCGCGCGGCCTGGACGTGCAAGGGTCTGACGTCCGTGAGTCGCAACTGACGCTGGCACTTCGGGAACTTGGCATCCGCGTGACGATCGGCCACGACGCCAACAACCTGGGCAGCGCGGACACGGTGGTCATTTCGACGGCGATTCCCGCGACCAATCCGGAGTTCGTGGCGGCCCAGCAGCGCGGCTTGCGCGTGCTGCACCGATCCGAGGCGCTGGGCGCACTTCTGGAGGACCGCCGCGGCATCGGCATCATCGGCACCCACGGCAAGGGCACGGTCTCGGCCGCGATCACCTGGCTGCTGGATCAGGGCGGGCTGCAGCCGGGCTACGTGATCGGTGGATTGCTGCAGAACTACGGGGACAACGCCAACGACGGCAAGGCACTGCCCAACGGCGATCGCTGGCTGGTCGCGGAAGTGGACGAGTCCGACGGCTCGCTGGTCAACTCGCATCCCGAAGTCGCGGTGCTCAACAACCTCGAGCTCGACCACCTGCACTACTACCCGGAATGGCCCAAGCTCGAGGCGGCAGTGCTGCGGTTCTTCCACGAGAACGCGAAGTTGCGAGTGGCGGTGCTGAATGCCGATGACGCGGGCGTCGAAAAGATTCTGGCCAAGCTGCAACTGCCGGAAAACGCTCGGCTGGTGACCTTCGGCTTCGATCCGCCGGACCGGCCCGACCACCAGGGCGAAGCGCTGCGCCAGCGGCCGGTCGACGTGCGCGGGACCCACCTGCAAACCGGGCGGATGAAGGCGAGTTTCGACGTGTCGGTGCGAGAAGGCGCGGACTATCGGCAGCTTGGACGGGTCGAAGTCTCGCTGCCGGGCAAGTACAACGCGAGCAACGTGCTGGCGGCGATCGCGACGGCGCTGGCAGTCGAGGTGCCGTTCGAGCAGATCCAACGCGCGACGCCGCTGTACCAGGGTCTGGAGAACCGCTTCACGCTGGTCGACGCGGCAGGCGTGGAGGTGGTGAAGGACTACATCTCGCACCCGACCGGCATCAAGCGCGTGCTGGAAGCTGCGAGAAGTCAAGCGGAAGGTCCAGTCGTGGCGGTGTTCAAGCCGTACCGGTTCACGATGATCCACTACCTGCAGGACGACTACCGCGAGGCCTTCCGCGACGCCGATCGGGTGGTGGTGACCGAACTGTACACGGCGGGCGAGGTGCCGATTCCGGGCATCGACACGGACTTCCTGTGCGCGAAGATCCGCGAAGTGGTGCCGGACGTGACCTACGTGCACGACCTGGCGGACATCGCGCCGTGGCTGCAGCGCGAAGTGCAGGCGCCGGCGACGGTGCTGTTCTTCGGCGGCGACGACCTGTTCCGGGTGGCCGATGCCTACGTGGCGCTGCGGCGTGACCATCTGTAATTACTAGATTTTACGCCATCGTTTGCCCCAGGAGCCCCGCCATGGCCGCCCGTTCCGTGTTCGACCCGCCTGACCCGCTCGACCTGCCGCGCGACGACCCCGATGCCGACCACCGCCCCGATCGCACCGCGCTGGTCGCCGCCCGCACCTGCTGGGACGATCTGACCGACACCTCGTTCACCGTCGTCGGCCTCGGCAAGTCAGGCATCTCCGCCGCCAACGCCCTGTGCCGCCGCGGCGCCCGCGTCCTGGCCGTCGACGACAAGCCCGAGTCCCAACTAGGGTCCGCGCTTGCCCAACTCGATCCGCGCGTGCAGATTTCGGTCGGCTCCCCGCAAGGTCTCGGCCCGGCAGGTCCGATCGGCAGGCGCGGCGACATCTTCGTGCTCTCTCCCGGCATCGCGCCCACCACGCGGCTGTGGCGCGACGTCCATGCCCTGGCGCATCTGGTGGTCTCAGAAATCGAGCTCTTCTATAGACTTGACCGCGCCAGCAACGGCGGACTCGGCCATCCCATCGTCGCGATCTCCGGCACCGACGGCAAGACCACCACCACGCTGCTGACTGCCCACCTGCTGCAAGCGGCTGGCCACCGCGCGATCGTCGGCGGCAACATCGGCGATCCGCTGTGCGACTTCTTGGACGGTCAGAACGGCGCGCCCGCCCTGCAAGCCGCGGACATCGTCGTCGCCGAAGTCAGCGCATTCCAGTTGCACACCTGCAGCGCCTTTCGTCCGCGCGTCGCCGTCGTCACCAATATCGCGCAGGACCACCTCGACTGGTTCGGCGGCGACATGGACGCCTACGTCGCCACCAAGGTCGCGGTCGGCCAGGCCATGAGTTCGGGCGACACCCTGGTCATGAACGGCGACGACCCTGAACTCGCGGCCCACCGCGCCAACCTCGCCAGCCAGGCGCACGGCCACTGGATCTTCACCACTCAGGCCTTGCCCGACCGCGGTTTCGGCTTCGATGGCACGACGTTGTGGTGGTGCCTGGCTCCCGGCGAGCGCATCCGCATCCTGGCCGCCAGCGAGTTCGGCAGCCGCGGCAAGCACCCGATCACCGGCGTCCACAACATCGAGAACGCCCTTTCAGCCTGCGCCATGGTCCTTGCGTTGGGCATCCCCCTGGAGGCGATTCGCGAAGGCCTGCGCACGTTTTCGCTGCCGTCACACCGCATGGAACCGGTCGGCAGCATCGGCGGCGTGCGCTTCATCGACGACAGCAAGGCGACCAACCCGCACGCGGCGATCGCCGGCTTGACGGCGGTGCAACTCAGCGAGGGCGAACGTCTGGTCTGGATCGGTGGTGGCAGCGAAAAGGACGCCGAGTTCAGCGAGTTGGGCAGTACCGTCGGAGCCAGGGCCAGCGCGGTCATCCTGATTGGCCAGACCGCGGATCGCATCGCCGCCGTGCTGCCCGCCAGACTGGCCGTGCACCGCTGTGCCACGCTCGAGGACGCCGTGCCACTGGGCATGCAACTCGTCGGGGCTGCGGGCGTGGTCCTGCTGAGCCCGGCTTGCGCCAGTTACGACATGTTCAAGAGCTATGCGCACCGCGGCGAGGTCTTCGCCACCGCGGTCGAGCGCTTGAAGATCGCGATAGGCAAGCGGTTGTAGGCAGCGGGTCGTCGCTTTCAGTCACCCGCACGAATTCTCGCGCCACACCAGCGCGCGTTCGCCTGCGCCAGATCGACCGCCTGACCGCGTGCCGCCGCCCGCTGGAAGGCCGGAATCGCCTGCCGACAGTGCCCCGCCCGGGCCAGTAGCACCGCCACGAGGTAATCCGTGGGCGCCGCGGCGTCGACAGCCGCCAACTCCTGGACAAGGGAGAGCTTTCGCTCGATCGACAGGCCTTCGTGCGCCTCGATGCGATAGCGCAGCAGCAGCAGTTGGGCGTCCGAGGGCAAGGGCGGCGGCCCGGTCGGAACGCGTTGCCCCAACTGCAGGATCCGCTGCTGGGCCAAGGCTTCGACCACCTGCGCCGCGGCCGGATCCAGCCGCGCGCCGTGCACGAACGCCTCCAGGCCGGTCCCGCCCAGCGCCGCGCCCAGCCCGCCGGCAATGGCGCCCAGCGCCTCGGCTTGCGGAGCTTTCGATTCGCGCAGCCACACGCCCAGGGTCTGGTGCTGCGCGCGTGCCAGGACCAGGGCCACCTCGACCGCCCGGCGCACCTGCCGCCCGTAATCGACCGCCAGCGCCCGCAGCGCATCCTGGCCGTGCGCCGCCACCAACGCCCGCACCCGTTCCTCGATGGCGCCCAGGGCTTCGCGCGAGGCCGGCCGCTGCGCCAGCGTCTCGGCGCCGAGAGTGGCCTCGTCGCGCAGATAACCCTGAAATCGCTTCAGAATTTCGCCTTCCGCCGCCTGGTTCCGGGTCGAGCGCAACAGGCCGTCATCGCGCGCCCGCATCTGCTCCAAGTCGACGGCTTGCTTCCAGAAATCCAGCCGCAGCGAGGGCTGTTGCGCCCCCAGGCCTTCAGACCTCAGCGGCGGCGCCCACCACACTGCGGCAAAGGCCGTCGCCAGCAGCAGGGCCAGCAGCGTCGGCACCAAACCTTGGGGCGGCACCAGCACCGGCTCTATCGGCAGGTCGACGCCCGCTTCGGCCGCAGGCTCGGTCACGGCCGCACCGGGGCCAGCAGGCGCAGCGCCTCGACCATCTTGTCGCCGGTCCACTGCTGTTGGGCGATCAGCCTGGCCAGCACCCGCCCGCCCGACAGCACGTAGGTCTCCGGCAACTGTTCGGTGCCGAAGTGCAGGCGCAGCATGGCTTTCGGATCGCCGTCCTGCCCTGCCGGATCGCGCCACCAATGGATGCCGGCGGGCCTGACCTGGCCGGTCGCCTTGAGCAGCGCGGCCTCCAACTCCGGCCAGGCATCGTCGTATGAGACCGCCACCACCGTCAGCTTGCGATCGCGCATCATGCCAGCAAAGGCTACGAGTTCAGGCAGTTCCTCCATGCACGGCGGACACCAGCTGGCCCAGAAGTGCAGCAGGACCACGTCGCCACTGGCCAGCGCATCCCGCAACTTGCGCATCTGGCCCGGCTTCTTCGGGTCGGGCGGCGCTTGCAGCGGCAGGTCCAGTTCGGCGGCGGTCAGCGCGCCCAGCTGATGCTCTGCGCCCAGATTCCTGAGTATTTCTATGGCCCTGCCCTGGGGATCCAGCGGCAGCAGGAAGCGCGCCAGCAACGCCCCGCCCACGAGCAGCACCGCTACCGCCAGCAGCAAGTACTGACGCCAAGCCGTGTCCTTCGGCTTGTGCGGCGGCGCGTCGGGCTGTCCTGAGATGCTGGATTTGGGCATGAATCACGTTCCAGGCGGAAGTTGCAGCCGCGTGGTCCAGGACGGATCGCCCGGTTGCGGCGTGGCGACCTGGGCCCTGTTCGGCCCCGGCAGCAGCGGTTGCAGCGCCTTGGCATGACTGGCGAGCACCGTCTCGGAGGCGTGCAGCACCCACAGCCAGCGATCGCCCAGCGGATAGACCATCACGTCGGTTTGTCGCCACTCGAAATGCCCAGACACGTTGGCCTTTTCCATCGTAGTGAGGTCCGCTGCGTCGAGGTCGAGCAACCGGTCGCGCCGCCCCAGGATCAGTTCTCCGTTCACCGGCAGGATCCAACACGGCATGCGCCCGGATTGCAGCGCCCACAGCGGATCGAGGAACTGTGGCTTGCAGCGCCCCTGGCGCATCACCCCGCGCGGCAGATCGGTCGGCCAGGTGGCTTGCATGCCATCGTAACTGAAGGGTTTGACCGCTACAGACGGCAGTTCGATCGGCTGGCCCACGCGCAGGGCCGAGAGCCCCAGGGCGGCCAGCACCAGACCCGCACACAGCCACGCCAAGGGCCGCGCCCACGCCGACCACGCGCGCTGACCTCGGCCGGATCCGAGCAACCGCGGCTGCAACACCAGCCCGAGCATCAGCCCGCCCAGCGACCCGCCCAAATGCGCCATCGTGTCGACGTGCGGCTGCAGCGACCCGACCACCAGCATCGCCAGCAGCAGCAGCACCGGCAGGTGGACCAGCGACTTGCGCAAGCCGGGTGTCAGCCGCGGCCACAGCTTGAGGCCGAGCGCGATCATCGCCGCGATGAGCCCGAAGATCGAACCGGAAGCGCCCACCGACATCGGCGCCAGGGCCATGCGCGCGGTGAAGGCAGCCGCGGGCCCTTCGACCGGCAGCGGCACCGAAGACGTCACCGTAGCCAGCGCGCCAGCCAGTCCGGCACCCGCGTAGATGAGCCAGAAACGCGACGGTCCGAACGCCGCTTCGATAGGCCGGCCAAGGACGTACAGCGCCAGGAGATTGAGCAGCAAGTGCGCCCAGTCCGCGTGCAGCAACGGCCCGGTGAACAGGCGCCACCACTCGCCCTGCAGGACCCGCACCGGCATCAGCGCGCCCGCGAGTTGCAGTTGGTACGTGCCGTTGGGGCCCAGCCAGGCATCCGCGCTGAACGAGGCGAGACCGATGAGCAAAAGCACCGCGATGACCACTGGCACCAGGCGCACGCGATGGCGCAACGCGTCGGCCAGCACCATGCGCAAGGCGATCCGGTGCAGTTCTTGCTGCAGCAATTCGTCGCGCGTGGGTTCGCTGGCACTCATCTCGATGGGCTCTCGCTCAGGCAGGAAAGTTCACGGGCCGCGCGGAAAGAACTGGCCGAACGCCTCGAGCACGGTGCCATGCTGGCGGTAGACGTCGCGCATCGCCTCCAACCGGGTGTGGATCTTGGTCATGCGCTCGTCGAAATGGGGCCGCACTTCCGCCGGGATGTCCTGATCGTAGCCCGCCGCCTTGAGCCGCGCCTTGATCTCGCGGGCTTTCTCGAAGGTGCGTTTGATCTTCTGGGCATTCTTGGCGCGATAGCCTTCGAGGTCCGCGGTCGCCTGGTCCGGGCTCTTCACGTGCTTTTCGAGGATCGACAGGCCGTCTTCCAAGATCCCGCACGTCGCGTCGACCGAATCGCTGACCTCGGCCAGCGTCTTCTCGTCCAACGGCATGTCGGGCTTGCCGTAATACAGCGGGCCGTTGGTCGCGTCGCCCTTCTGGCAGTCCTTGCAACCAGGTTCGGGCTTGTTCGAGGCGATGTGCTCGCTCGGTTGAGCGGGCGAGGCGGACGCGGCCTGCGTCTTGACTTGCAGCGCGCTGGCGTCGGGCAAGGCGCTGACCGGCGCAGTGGCTGGCTGACGCGGACGACCACAGCCTAGGCCCACGACCAGCAGCGTGAGGGCCATCGCGAACTTGAGGCGGGTGGGCACGGCGAACTCCTGGACAGTGTAGCCCGCACGAGGTCGGGCAGGCATAGGCAAGCACGCGCGACGGAGCGGAAATTCCACAATGCACGGCTGGAGCTTGTTTCGCAGCCTCGAGCCGCGTTCCTAGAGCGTCTTGAGCCACGCTTCTACAGCGTTTTTAGCAGGGTCTGCACCCACGCCGACTTCGAATGGTCCGGATGCGCCCTCAGGAACGCTTCGTACACCTTGCGCGCCTGGGCCGTCTTGCCCTGCTGCTGATACAGCGTACCCAACAGCAGTTGCGCTTCGTCGTGGTTGCCCGCCGCCTGCAGGACCTTGGCCGCCTGGCCCAGTTCACCCGCGTCGAACAGCGCGCGCCCGAGCAACGTCAGCGTTCGCACCGAGGGCCGCACCTGCTGGGAAAGCCTCAGATCCGCGATCGCGCCCTGCAGGTTGCCCGACTCCATCTTGCGCTTGCCGGTGTAGAACAGTTCGGTCGCGTCGGCCCCGTCGGGCACCTGCACGGCTTCGAGCGGCGGCGGCTTCTTCTCGACCGGCTCGACCGGTGCCTTGTCGGGCTTGTCCTCGCGCGGCTTGCGTTCTTTGCCCTGCGCCTCGACCTTGCCCTGCGCTTCGACTTTACCCTGTATTTCCGCGGGCTTTTTCTCGACCGGCTTCTCGATCGCGGCCTTCTCGACGGGCTCGGCCTTCCCGATCGGCAGGGACGGCTGGGTCGGAGTCACGGCGGCGGGGACCTCGACTACATCGGGCCCGGGCTCGGCGGCGCCCGCGTCCGCAGCAGGACCAGCCTCGGCGTCGCTCGCAAGCGAGGCGTCAGCCCCAGGGCGCGTCAAGGCCGTCGGATCGTCCAGCAACTTGTCGACGCGGTGGGCCAGTGGCACCGGCGTCAACGTCGCGGTTTTATTGTCTTCGTGGCCGCAAGCCAGCAGCGCCGCGCAGGCTACCCCGGCAAGTCTGCGTGTCCATGGGCGCTGAAAATCGTGGCCGTGCATCTTCGGGCAGGGTAGCCGCGCCAGCCGAGTCGGTCAAACGTAACGCGTGGCGCTTTTGGCGTTGGTGACCGCGCTGGGCAGGGGCGCGAATCGGCGCGAACCTTCGTCTTTGCTTGCCCGGGCCACACCCATGCGGCATGCTCGGCAGATGAACGGTTCGCCTCTCGCCGTATCGCCCCACTTCCGCTTGACAATCACGTGCTTGGCCCTTGTGCTCGGAGGCTGCCGAACGCGCACGGTGATCATCGACGACTACGAAGATTGCGAAGTTTCCCACGGGGATGCGAACGCAACGGCCAGCGACGCGATTGCGGACACGACCGACGCGCTGGACTTGCAGGACTCGCCCGGTGTCGATGCGGCGCCCACGCTGTCCTGGATCGATCCCTGCGCCCACCAAGGCTTGCCGCTCGGTGCCCCCACGCCCTTGCCCAACGGCGCCCTGCCCGTGCTCGGCAACCAGTGCGCCAAGCCGGGCTGGCCGAGTCCACCGGCGACCGCGCCACTGCAACTGACCGACATCACCAAGGACGCGGGGCTCGACACGCTGACCAACGTAGAGTCCTGCATCTTGTGGCAGGACTTCACGGGCGACGGTATCGCCGACGTGCTGGTGGTTCGCGCCCCGGACTCGGCGACGACGGCGCGCACGTTGCAGGTGTTCCCGGGCCAGGGCGACGGCACTTTCGCTGCGGCGAGCGTCACAAAGTTCTCAAGTAGTTCCAATGCATTCCACGTCACGGACTGCGCGCCCATCGACTACGACGACGACGGCTACCCAGACGTGGCGATGAGTAGCTCGGGCGGTGTCCTGCTGTGGCACAACGGCAGCGTCGGCACATTCAGCGACGTCACGTCCAAGCTGATGCCTTTTTCCGCTAGTGGCGCAGTCGCCTATTCGGTGTCGGTGCTCGACTTCGACCGCGACGGCGACCTCGATCTGTACGTGGCGATGACCGGCCAACTCGACCTGCAGCCGGGCCACTTCGCCTGCCATCCGGCCGACGGCGCGTACTATCAATGTTGTACGGGTGCCGAGCCTTTCGACGACGCCTGCCTCGGCAAGTTGACCGATCCCGCCATCACCTACAAGTGCTGCAAGTCCCAATCCGAGATCGGCGCGCCTAACCTGTTGTTGCGCAACGATGAAGACCTGGGCTTCGTCGACGTCGGCGCCACCAACGGTTCGGCCGATCCGTTCGCGAGCCTGACCGCTACCGTGCACGACATCGATCGCGACGGCTGGCCCGACCTGTTCGTGGGCAACGACTTCGGCCCGCCCGCCTGGTACCGCAACAACGGCAAGGGCGGCTTCAGCGCGCACAAGACCACCATCGGACTGCGCCCTTACGGCCACGTCATGGGCAGCGCGGTGGCGGACTGGAACGGCGACGGTTGGCTCGATCTGGTCACCTCGGATTTCGGCCCGGCGACGCTCTACCTGGGCGGTGCCAAGGGTTTCGTGAACGGCAGCAAGGACGCGGGCTTGCAGGACGTGTTGGGCGACGCGGTGGGCTGGGCCATGCTCGCCGTGGACCTGAACAATGACGGCCACGAGGATCTCGTCGGCACGCAGTCGCTGGTCGCCGTCGCCAAGAAGTTGCCCGTCGCGGTGCAAGGCGATGCGAGCCAGTACGAACCGGGCTATCACGTCGCCTACCGCAACAATGGCCAGGGCAAGCTGGTGGCGATGAAGCTGCCGTGGGCGAAAGACGCCGCTCCTGCGACGAATTCCGTGGTCATGGCGGCCAGCGACTTGGAGCCCGACGGCGACCTCGACCTGGTGATGATGACGCCGGGCGGCCTGCTGCAGATCTTGCGCAACGACACGCCGCAGCAGGGCCATTGGCTCGACGTGCTGCTGGTGGCCGACAAGAGTCCGCAAGGTGGCCACGGGGCCCTGGTCCAGGTTTGGTCCGCTGGCCACGCGCAGGAGCATTGGCTGCAACCGACGCCGGGGTTTGGCGCCCACGGCGATGCGTCGCACCACTTCGGCCTGGGCGCCGTGACCGAGCTGGACCAGGTGCGCGTGTGGTGGCCGAGCGGCAAGGTCTCGCTCGTCGGCAAGACCAAAGCGGACCAGATATTGCAGGTGCTGGAGATCGGGGCGTTCGGCAATACCGGAGACAAACCAATGACGGATGCGGGATCCGGCGGGGACACCTCGATGAGCTGGCAAGACGACGCCGGACCCATCGACACAGGCACTGCCCAGGCGGATCCGCCATGATGAACCGGCGCTTTCTTATCAGCATTCTGCGTTATCTAGCATGGTTGAGCTCGCTGGTATTGCTGCTCGGCTGCCGACAACAGCCCGGTGCGGTCGCGAAAGACAACTCATCCCCTGTGGCGGAGCCAGCGCAACCGGGTGGACCACGCGCGGACCTTGATGACGCCGCCTTGGCGCGGTGGCACGCCGGGAAAGTAGAGTTCCTCAGGATCTACACGGCCGAGATGGGCCTCGGCCCGCACTTCAACGTCGCGTCGTGCGCTGGCTGTCATGACCACCCGACGACGGGCGGACACGGCGACATGGCCCACGCGGCGCGCCTGACTTTCGTGAACGGCGATGTCGACGGTCTGCCGCAAAAGGCCATCCCAGGTTTCACGCCCCTGGTGCCAGCGCCCGGCATACCGGTCAGCATGCATCGTCCGCCGCCGCTCTACGGACTGGGCCTGCTCGAAGCAATTCCAGACACTTGGCTGGCTTCCCATTGCGGCGACAAGGCGGAGGACGGCATCCACGGGGTGGCGAACTTCAACCAGGGGATGCATCGCGTCAGTCGGTTCGGCTACAAGGCCCACGCGGTGACGCTGGTCGACTTCATTGCCAACGCCATGAGCCTCGAGATGGGCGTGACCAATCCGCGTGAGCGCGACCTGAGCAAGGTGCACGACGCCGACGCCGTGGCCGATCCCGAAGCACCGACGCCAGTGGTGGACGCGATCGCGGACTATGTGCGTGGTTTGGCTGCCCCCCAACGATTGCAGGCAGATGCGGCGGGCGAGGCCCTGTTCCGCAAGGTAGGATGCGCGACCTGCCATCGGCCGGAAACGGCGCCGGGCGTGGCGGCGTTCAGCGATCTGTGCGTGCACGACATGGGGCCGGCATTCGACAACGGAATTCGCGACTTCCTGGCCGGACCGCGACAGTGGCGGACCTCGCCTCTGTGGGGATTACGCTTTCGTCAAGCCTACTTCCACGACGATCGCGCGACCGAGCTGGACCAAGCGATCCGCTTGCACGGCGGCGAGGCAGACAAGGTACGCGAACGCTATCAGGCGCTACCGGCGGACCAGCAGGCCGTTCTGCAGGCGTGGCTGCGCACTCTGTGATCTCCATGCCCGTGCAGCGCAAGTAGCCGGCTCTACTGCGGCAACAGCAAGACGTGCGGCCAGATCTTCAGCGTGTGCCCGTCCACGGTGGCGCGCACGAAGGCAAAGGTCGGCTGCTGGAGCGCCTGGGTCGCCACCAGTTCGAATGCGCAGGGGCCGTCCGGCTGGCATGCTATCGCCTTCACTGTCAGCAAACCCTTCGGAATAACGTCGATCTGCGCAGGTGTTTGCGTCGTCACGTGCACGGTCCCCGCGCCGTGCAGCACTCGCTTGTCGAGGTGCAGGGCCAGCGGTTCGGTCACGTCCACGGTCTTGGCAGTGGCGCCGGGCGCAAAGGCCACGGTCAGGTTCTGCTGCAGGCCGCTCGGCCAGTGGATCTCGAAATCGACGGAAGCCGCTGTCCCCACGCCGAAATCCGCCACCGGCTCATGCATGGTCGCAAAGGGTGCCGCACCGCCCACCAACCGCCGCTGCGTGACACCGCCCGCTTTGGCCACAACGATCGCGCCCAATCCCGTGAGGTTGGACACCGTGCCGTGCAGACGCACGCGCAGACCGTGGCGCCCGTGCACGACGTCGTTGCGCAACAGAAAGGGCTGGGCGTCCAGGCCTCCGAACAGCAGGTCGTCGTCGCCATCGCCATCGTAGTCGCCCGCGGACAGCGTCATGCCGGGCCGGGGCGCCGGCAACCCTGCCTGGGCACTGACTTCCACCAACGTGCCGTCGCCTTGATTGCGCATCAGCACCGGGCGCATCGGCCCGCGGTTCTGGGCGAAGAAGGCCTCGCGTTCCGGAGCGTTGGACAGGGCCAGGTCCAGCCAGCCGTCGCGATCGAAGTCCAGTGCCGCCACTGACCACGCGGTCAGGTCGACGTGCTTCGCTGGATCGAAGTCGGTCAGAGTCTTCAGACCCGCCGACAGCCCGATATCTACATATTTTCCGTCTGGTTGCGCGTGCAGCAGTAGGTTCTGGGCCAGCCGAGCCAGGGCCGGGTCATCGGTCATCAGCAACTTGCGCCCGGCCTCGATCGACATGGGCAGCCCGACGTTCGCCAGCACCAGATCGAACCGACCATCGCCGTCGAAGTCGCCGGTTGCCCCGCCCATCGGTGAAGCGAAAGGCATGATCGGCTTCGGGAAAGTGTAGAGTTCGTGTGGAGCGGTGCGAGTGAAGGTCGGCCAGCCCTCGGCACCGCGCCCATCATTGCGCAGGAAGACTTGCGTGGTCTGGGGATTGCCGCAACCGTCGTGGAGCAGCATCAAGTCGGGATCGCCGTCCTCGTCCAGATCCCCCGCCAGCATGCCCCATTGCGAGCCGGTCGCAGTCACACCGAGCGCGCTGCCCTGCTCGACCAGTTCGCCATCGCCGCGATCCAGCAGCACCAGGGGCGCTCCCGGCGCATTGCAGCGATAGCGCCCGACCAGCAGATCCGCGAGACCGTCCTGGTCGATATCCGCAACCGTCAAGGCATAACGCTCGACTGAGGCATCGTCCGGCACCCCCAACGGCACCGAGGTCGCCTTGCCGTCGGCGATCCGCATGGCGGTCAGGTGCTGCCCGGCAAGCAGGAGCAGCGGCCCGCCCAGTCTGGGCATCACCGCAACTGCGCGAATCGGCGGCAACTGTCCGGAAAGACTAGCGCCGCCGGTCACGTCGACCCGCCATGCGCCGCCTTCGGTGAACGTGACCACGTCGGCCTGGCCATCGCCTGAGACGTCGGCGATCAGACCGCCGGAAGCATTGGGGTAAGCGCCGGGCGCGCTGGGATCGGCAGCGGGAACACCTAGATACATCGTAAAGTTGCCGACTTGGTGAAATCCGCCGGTCCAGATCGTGGGGGAGGCAAGGACGTCAGCCCCAGCATCTGGCGTGTCGTCGGGACTGGCAGTGACCGAGACATGGGCGTCGGCGGTACAAGCCACACGACGGTGGATCACCTCGGTCGGTGACGCGCAACCGGCGAGGACGCAACTCGCGATGAGCGCGCGGATCCTGGCGTGAAGCATTCGCGTCGGGTGCAGCGGGACCTCCAACTCGACAGCCTGCCCGCCTGGCGACGATGGCGCAAGCGCCGTTTACGTGGGCTTGGCGGGCCGCGCGTTGACGCCGAGCGCGTGGACGCGGCCCAGGTCAGCGACCAACAGACTGCGCATCGGATGCGGCGCGAACGCCTGCACGGGCGCAAGGTACTGCCCAAGAATCTTGGCTACTTCCATGGAGTTGCCGGCCAGGCATTCGGCCGCGACCCGCCAACCGGCGCGCGGCAACAGCTGCACGCCGGGCAGATCTGCCAAAACGCTTTGGAAAGTCGCATGGTGGCGCGCGAGACGAGCCTCGGTGCGCATCGGCCAGTCGGGCTGATCGCGCAAGCCTTCGAGTACGGCCAGCGCCTGACGCACGATCGCTTCGGGCCATGCGGCGGGCCCCTGTAGCAGCATCAAGTCCGCCCCGGTGCCGGGTGCACAGATGATCGCATGGAACACCGGTACTTGCGGGCGATCGGGATCGCGCAGGGCCACGAGCGTCGCGGTCGCCCGCGGGTCGAGGTCGCGCGGGCCCAGCCAGCCTTGCGCATGAGCCGACGCCAGGATGCGCGCCCGCACTGGCAGGTCGCCCACGACGTCGCTGTCGCGGGTGCCGAACAGCGAGGGCTGCTCGGCGAGCACCACCGCTTGCGGGTGGACTTCCAGCGCGCGTTCCAGGGCTTGGCGATCGATGCGACCGTCGTGCAGCCGGCCCACGTCGACGAACTGCGCGCCCGCGGCCAGGATCGCCGCCAGCCCCGCGACCGGCGCCGGCCCCGCGACCAGGGCGACGTCACCCGGCGCGAGCAGGCCGTGCAGGACCAGGCGAAAGGCCTCGGACTCGCTGCCGACCAAGACGAGATCCGCTGGATCGACACCGAGTTGCTCGGCCCAGCGCAGTTGCACGCCGCGGGCGAGATCGACCTCGACGATGGCCTGCGCGCGATCCAAGGGCGCGTGATGGCGGGCGATCGCCGCGAGGTGGGCGCGGCCGGGGAAGCGGCGGGTGTCGAGCCACGGGGAGATCATGAGCCTTCTCCCCGGCGGTCGGCACGGCGTTTCCAGAGGACGGCCCAGGCCATCAACGCGATGAGAGTCGCCGCTATTGCTATGGTTGCGGCTCCTGGGTCGGGGTCGGGACGGGTTCGGGTTCGGGAATCGGGTGCGGGTTCGGGTTCGGTTCCGGCCACGGCTCCGGCTCCGGCTCCGGCCCAGGGCAGGGACGTCCGCTCCCTGTGGTCGCTACACGCCCTGCCCGTTTTCGAGGAATCGGAGCTATCCGCTCCTCGCCCCTCGAAAACGGTTCCGGTTCCGGCAGCCTCCTCCCAGCGAAACGCGCCTTCCTTGTCGCGCACCAACTGCACGATCGCGCGGCGGATCGCTTGCGCCTCGGGTTCGAGGCTCGCGACCTCGATCTGGACTCGAAAAGGCTCGCCCTCCACCGGCGAGCCGCTGCGTGGCAGAAGATACACCAGAAGATCCGACGCTTCTGGACGGGCCACGGTCACGACCACATCCGAATCGCGCACCGAAACCGACCGGATCGCGGCACCGTGCGGCAACAGTCCCGGCTGCTCGATCGGCAACATCTCGTGCAGCACTTCGATCGAGCGTGGAGACAAATTCAACCGGTATGGCGACGAGCGGTTTTCTGGGTCTTGCACCAAGCGCTCAGAATGAATACCGAGAGATGCCGCTGGGGACCAGTCGCCGCCGTACTGCGGGGCTGGCATTGGCCGCGAATCGTCGCTTTCCGTCGGATCGGCAGCGAATCCGAGCGCCGGAACCAAGAGCCACGCCATCAGCAGAAGTTGCTTCATGCCCGCGAGCATAAGCCCCACGCCCGCCACTAGCTATCTCCCCGCCGCCTTCTCGGTCCACAAGAATGGCGCCTGCCCACCGGCAATCTCGCTGGCCGCGAACAGGAACCACACCGTCGGCGCGGTCGCCGGGCTCAGCGGGAAATCCTGCGCCCACACCGGCGAATACACCAACGGCACGCCTCCCGCGCACGCCAGATCCGTGAACGGCTGCAGGGCCTTGCGTGCGGCATCGGTCTGACCCAGCCGGTGCAGGGCCAGCGGTCTCGCCAGCGATCCTTCGACGAACCAGGTCTCGGGCGGCTGGTCCTGGTAAGGCCGCAAGCCCTGCCAGCCCGCGACCTCGATCTGGTGGTGCACCTGGACGAAGTCGAGTACGTCCTTGGCCCGCCCCGGATGCACCGCCGCCAGCGCGTACAGCGCCGCCCACGTCCCCGACGCGTCCAGGGCACTGTGGAAGTCCGGGTATTCCCGTGTTCTTCCTTGGGCGTAGCGCTCGTCCTTCTGCAGCCACAGACCGCGCTCGATCGCGCCTGCCAGTTCGGTCGCCGCGGCGCGCAGGTGCAGTTCAGCATCCAAGGCGGGAGCCGCGTCCGCCGTCGCCATCAGCGCGAACCAGGCGTCGATCTGGTGCTCGGTCGCGGCAAAGTTGGCCACGAACTCGGGTTCGAAGTGCGAGTCGTCGGTCCAGCGGCCCGTGCCCGCGTCATACAGGCCATTGCCTTCGTGCTTTTGCGCGAGCAGCCAGCGCGCGCTCCGATCCAAGGTCGAGGCAAAGCGCAGGTCGTGGCTCGCCGATTGCCAGCGGGCCAACGCGTAGATCGCCCAAGCCACAGCGCCGGTGCGTACATACGCCGCGTTGTAGAAGCCGTCGCCGGTGACCTGGAAGCCAAAGCCCCACGCACCGTCGGGTCGCTGCAAGGCCGCCAACGTCTGCAGGATGCGCCGCGCGCCGTCGTGATCACCCTGTGAAGTCAGCCACAATGCCACCAGCGCGTCGTCGTACACGAAGCTGCGGCCGCGCATGAGCAAAAAGCCCGGTCGGGCGCCCTCGAATCGCTCCGGGTACGGATAGCTCAAGACCGCGGTGCTGTCCGGCGGCAGAGGACCCATCGCGAAAGGAATCACTTGGTTGCGCGCATCCTGGTCGTACGCCTTCCGTGGCTGGTAGGGCTGGATGACCAGTGATTTCGCAGCCTTATCGAACCAGAGGCGCGCTTCCGGATGGGCGCAGTCGCCTAGGGTCGGCCGCACCAACGCCGGGCTGGCACATCCTAGCCACACCGTCGCGCAACCCAGCAGGATCGCGCGGTGCTTGGTCACTGAGGCGCCTCGAGCACCCGGTTCACCAGCGGCGCGTAGATCATCCACAGAAGGCGGGTATCCTCAGGTACCAAGCCGACTTGTGCCAGGACGCCGCGAATCCTCGGCATCCACGCCAGCCACGCGGGCCCCAGCGTGTCGTCGCCATCGGCCAGGTCTCCTGCGATGTAGACGCGCCGGTAGTGGTCGTCGTGCACGATGGCCGGGAACTTCGTAGGAATACCGAACTTCTTCAACAACCTGCCGCCAATCTCGGTGGCCTGCAGAACGTATTCGGCGCGCACGTCGGCCCGCCGATCCGCCTCGACGATGTCGAACCAGTAGGTATAAGGCACCGCATCGCCATTCATGTGTAGGGACAAGGGGTTGAGGGGTATGTCCAGATCCTCTTGCAGACACACGACGCGACCGTCTTCGTGGATCATCAAGATGCCGGGGCCTTCGAGGTCGAACGGCTTGCCGGTCTCCTGCGCCCAGCGCTGCTGCACCCAGCGGGCGATCTCCCGCTTGTCCGCGAAGTCGTCGACCCGGCGCCCCGACCAGCCGCTCCAGTGCACGCCCAGCAACGCCTCCATGCGGTGGCGCGGCGTCGCCTCGGTCGGCGTGGCAAAGGTGTTGAACTCAGCCATGATTCGCCCGCCACGCGCGGTCACCTTCTCGATCACGTCCATGTCGGCATCGGTCAGGCCGCCGAATATCTTCTTGGACAACTCGAGGTGGGCGATCGGCCGGGGCAACGCGTCGTAGTCGTCGGTGTAGACGCCATAGGTATCCGAAACGAAGATGAGATTCGCCTTCGCCACGTCCGCGTCGGTCAGATCCCGCCCAGTGCGCTTGACCGGATCGAAGCCCACGTAGTCCAGCGCCGGATCCCACAGCAGGTGCGACACCGGCGGCTCGGCCTTGGCCTGGGAAAGCAGCCACATCAAGCGCTTGTGCTCGCGGCGGTTGACGAACGGCACGGTCTTGGACAACACGGTAATCGAGACCGGCGGCCGCGGCTTCAGCAACCACCCGAGCGGCAGCGCCACCAGCAGCGCCAGCATCGCGGTCACGAGCACCGGCGTGGCGTTCTTGGCCGCCGGCTTCTTCACCGTCGACGCACCACCGCCGAAGCCGGCTCGCACCATGCGACCCCAGGTCTTCTTCTTGCGGAAGTAGTTCCACAGGCCACGCAGGCGATACCACAAGACTATCTGCCGATAGCCGAAGTTCTCCAGGAACGCGACCATCACCAGACGCCACATGTCGCCACGGGCGCGAAAGAACGAAAGCGACAGTTCTTCCAGGAGGATGCCGCCCAGCGACAGCAGAAAGCCGATCAGTATCGCCAGGGTGATGAACAGCGCCGAGAACCACGGATCGATGACGCCGGCCACGATCAGCACGGCGAAGTACAGGTAGCCGAACAGTTCGACGATCGGCCCGAACAGCTCGAACATCATGTAGAACGGCATGACCACGAGACCCACGGATCCATAGCGTTTGTTGAACGCCATCGCCCGGTGCCGATAGAGCGTGTCGGCGAGGCCGCGTTGCCAGCGATCGCGTTGGTTGCCGAGGATCTTCCAGCTTTCGGGCGCCTCGGTGAACGCCACTGGGTCGGGAAGGTGAACGATCGCACGGCCCTGTAGCCACGAAGGCACCTGGTGACGCAGGCGGGCCACGAGTTCCATGTCCTCGCCGACCGAGTCGTGCGCATAGCCGCCCGAAGCCGTGACCGCGGCGCGCCGGAACAAGCCGAACGCGCCTGAAATGATGAGGTTGCCGCCCATGCGATCCCAGCCCAAGCGGCCGACGAGGAACGCGCGCAGGTATTCGACGACCTGGAAGCGGGCGAGCCAGGACGTCGGCAGGCCCATTTCGACGACGGTGCCGCGCTCGATCTTGCAGCCATTGGCGAGGCAGATGGTGCCGCCTACCGCGACCACGTCGACATCGGTGAGGAAGGGCCGCACCAGCCGCAACAGCGCGTCCGGCAAGATCAAAGTGTCGGCGTCAATCGCGCAAACCAGGGGAAAGCGCGAGGCGTTGATGGCGCAGTTCAGTGCGTCCGCCTTGCCGCCGTTGTCCTTGTCGATGACGATCAAGCGCTTGTAGATCGCCGAGCGGTAGGTGGCGCGGATCGGCTTGCACGGCAGATCCAAGCGGATGTCGATGGGCACGGCCTCCAGGGCGAAGGCGGTGCGCAGGCGGGCGACCGTCTTGTCCGAGGAACCGTCGTTGACGACCACCACTTCGTGTTCCGGATAGCGGAGTTTGAGCAGGGCGCGCACGGACTCAACGACGGTCTTCTCTTCGTTGTGGGCCGGCACCAGGATCGAGATGGGCAGCGTGGCACGACCGCGCGTACCGACGGATTCCGGAGCGTTGCCTTCCAGATCGCGGCGGACCTGGATCACGCCGACGACCGCGGCCACGAACAGCGCGAGGTAGCCCGCGGTGAGCATGACGAAGTACAATAGCACGAATACGTTGAAGAATTCGATCATCTGGGCAACGACCTCCTCACGCCGGCGCCGGTCGGGCACTGGCTTGGGTTTCGGTCATGGCCATGCGGGCTTCCGCCAGGGCGCTGCTCGCGCTCTCGTTGCCCCGCGCCGCCGCCGAACGCAGCGCCGCGATCCCGGCCGGACCGCAGCGGGTCAGCGCAATCGAAGCGTTGTGACGCACCCATTCCGCTTCGTCGTCCAGCAGTTTCGCGATCGACTCGGCCGCACCGCCGTGCCCCAGAGCCGCGCAAGTCCGCGCCGCTTCCGAACGCACTTCCCAACGGTCGTCGTGCAGGGCCGCCAGCGTGGTCGGCAACACCGAGGTATCGTTCAGTTCCCGCAGTGCACGCAGCGCCTGGATGCGCACTTCGGCGTCGGGATCGGTCACGGCGTTGACGATCGCCGGCAGGCCGCCACGCAGCCGGGCCAGACCGAGCGTCGCGACCACGATCTGGCGGATCTCGGGCTGATCGGCACTGATCATGTGGATCAAGGCCTTTTCCGGTAGCGGCGTGGACGTCGACAAGGCATCGATCACGCGCATCCGATTCAAGCGACCGTCTTGCGACAACGCCGCGATCGCGACCAGCGCTTCGTCCGCCCGGCCCAGCGTGCACAGCGCCTCGAACGCGCCAAGTCGAACGTCCGCCACGGAATCTCGCACCAGGCCCGATAGCAGCCGCGCTGGATCGGACAGCGCCCGGGCCTCGCGAATCACCCGCAGGCGCTCCCACGGTCGACTCGCCGCGTTGGCCCGCGCTTCGGCCGCGAGATTGCCTTTCGCGTAGAGGTCTTCCAGCACGCGCGATCCTCCCGGCCCGGCCTGTTCCGCCAGTTCGGTCAGCAAGCGGCGGGCGTGATCCCTGCTGAGCGCTGCCACCGCCGCCAACGCCTTGGCATCACTGCCTGGATTGCCGCCTGGACCGATAGTCGCGAGCGAATCCGTCAGGTTGCGTCGCGCCGAGTCGATAGCGACCTCGTTGCGCATCGCCCTCGAGCGCACGATGACCAGGGCGACCAGAGCCACGAACACGACGATCAGCTCGAGCACCACGAAGACCATGATGATGAGTTCGGAAAAACTCAGGGTCGACAGGTCCAGAGACAGGTCCGCGAGCAGATTGAGGTTTAGGACCGGGAAGACGAGCGCGTTCACAGCCGACCTCGCAGCACGAGCGCGAACTCGGTGAACGGATCAGCGCCACCCAGCGGTTGGACACGTGCAATCGAGGCGCGCGTGCCCAGCCGGCCGTTCCACCAGTGGTCGACGCCCAACAGGACCGATGCCGCGGCGGAAGTGCGCAAATCTACGGAGATGTTGCGCTCCAGGAACGATGGGTCCTGGCCCAGGAAAGTCCACAGGAACACCCCAGTGGGGGCGCTAGCCTGCCAACGAAACTTGAGGAATCCCGTATGGTTCACGCTGGTCGACGCCTTGGTGCCGCCCGTGTTGTTGATCACGACCATGTAACCCGGCTGGATGACCCAGCTGCGGACCGCGAACGAAGCGTTGGGCGCGATCGAAAACGCGTCGACCGCGGCGAGTGCGGTGCCGTCGCTGTTCTTGCCCTGGTAGTGGGCCCAGCGCAGATAGGCGCCGAGCCCGAGCACATCGGTGGTCTGGTGCGCCAGATCCAGGCGCGCGTCCAGCAACGGCAAGAAGGTGCGCGAGGGCGAGCCGTCGAGGTGCACCATGCCCGCGAGCTTGCCCTTGGCGAAGTAAGCCTCTAGCTTGGGCGCGAAGGCCCTCTCCTGATCGGGCGGTGACCGGCGCGATTCGGCCATGGCCCCGACCAACACGGACAGTCGCGGCGAAAACCTATAGCCGATGTCACCTTCCAGGCGCGGCCACACCTCGCCGGCATGCAGCGTCTGGGTCGTGCCGGCGTCGGCGAACCAGGGGTGCTCGATCTTGGCAAGCTCGAGTTCCTGCTCCTTGCTCAGAGTACCACCTTGTTTCAGTGACTTGCGCGCGCCACTCACGTCGCCCAGCTGCAACTGCAGGTCCACGATGCGCTGCTGCGTCTCGGGCCGCCTGTCCCCGGCCGCCGCCAGTTCCTGGTACAGCGCCAACGCACCTGAAGTGTCCGCCAACGCCAAACGAATCTGCGCTAGCAGTTCAGTCACTTCCAGATCGGTTGGATGCTTCTGGTGCAGCGCCAGCGCCTGAGCCTCGGCCTCCTTGGTGCGCCCCAGCCAATACAACAACCGAGCGCGCACTGCTTTCAGTTCGTCGTCGGCGGGATCGTGCTCGATGAGCATTTCGACTGACTTCAGCGCTGCGGTGAGCTTGCCGGCGCCGATCAGCGCATGCACCGACGCGACCGGCCGGACCTGCGTCAGCGTAGCGTCGGCGTGCGGCTCGGTTGATTTCGTCTCGCCTGCAGCCGGTTCGCCAGGATTCACGTCGAGCGCCGGCTGGGCCTGCGCGTGCGAGGACGCGAGACCTAGGAGCAGGAACAGCAGCGACAGGCCGGTGACTCTACGCAACACGTTGGACTTCCTCCGGACACACCTGACACTCGCGCGGACGCACGCCATCTTCGAGGACGGCAAGCGTCACAGTGGTGGCGGGTATCGGTTGATCACGATAGCCGACGCCGTGGGGGGAGTCGAACGGGGACTTGGCAACCTGTTGGCCACACTGGAGGTTGGCCGTCGGAATTTCTAGCCGGGTGCGGGCGCCATGGCGGGGACCGGCGCAACGCGAGTGTGCGTCAGGTGCGGCGCGGAAGCAAAAAGCCTGCGCGTTGCAACAGCGCTACGTCCAAATCGTGCACGCTGCGGGTCGCCGCGTCCAGTTGAACCAGCCGGCGCACGTGTTTGGCAAGCAGATCCGTCTCGACGTGCACGCGCTTGCCGATGGCCTGCCCGGTGGCAGGGCCGCCGTCCAGCAATTGGGTATGCGCTTTCGTGTGCGGGATGATCGTCACGCCGACGTGGCCGGGCGGCGTCTCGTTCACGGTCAGCGACACCCCGTCCAGCGTGATGCTGCCCTTGACCACGATCTCCGGCTCCAAGTCGTCGGGCACGGCATAGCGCAGATCCCAAGCACCGTCGCGGTCCGTAATCTCCACTAGTTCCGCGGTGCCGTCGACGTGGCCTGTGACGAGATGGCCGCCCAGCCGATCGCCCAACCGCAGTGCGCGCTCGACGTTGCAGCGATCGCCCGGCCGACGATCGGCAAAGCAAGTGCAGCGCAGCGTTTCGTGCGAGAGCTCGAAAATCAGCCGTTCGCCGGCCTGCGCACCAGCTTGGTGGGCCGGCACGGCCTGGACCGCGACGGCGGTCAAGCAGCAGCCGTTCACCGCGATGCTGTCGCCCAATCGGGTCGCGCCGTCTTCGGGCCAGTGCACGAGCAGGCTCAGACGAGCCCCGTTACCCGTTCTTTCCAGCGCTTGCACAGTGGCCAAAGCTTCGATCAAACCGGTGAACATGGGCTTGCCTCAGTGGGTAACAGCAATCGGGCGCGCTGTGATCCACAGGTCCGCACCGACCCGTTGCACATCGTCCAGGGCCAGCGCCAAGGCCGCGTCGATACTGCCGAGCCCCAGGTCGCCGAGCAAGGGCCTGCCCTGGCCGAGCAGCTTGCCGGCCACGAACACGTCCAGGCGATCGACCAGCCCTTGCCGCAAGAGCGCAGTCGCCAGCGTTGCCCCGCCTTCACACAGCACGTGGCACACGCCGCGATCCAGCAGCATGCGCAAGGTTTCGCCAAGCGTGCCCGCCGCCAGCAGTTCCACGCCGCGATCGCGCAATGCTTGCGCCTCGGCCGTGTCGAGCCGATCGGGCGCCGTGACGATCAGCGTGCGTTGCCGAGCAGTATCGCCCAGCCGCGCGTTGGGCGGCGTGCGCAGGCGGCGGTCCAGTACCACACGCAACGGCGCTTCCAAGCTCGGATCTTCCAGATCGCGCAGGTCCAGCCGCGGATCGTCCAGCAGCACCGTGCCACTGCCGATCAGCACGGCGTCGGCTTGCTCTCGCAGCTGGTGCACTTCGCGGCGCGCTTCCGGGCCGGTGATCCAGCGCGAGGTGCCGTCTTGCGCCGCCGTCAGCCCGTCCAGGGTCATCGCGAGTTTCAGTTGCAGGAATGCGCGCTTGTGCTCCACGTTGGTCAGGAACGTCTCGGCCACCCGGCGCGCCGCCGCCGTTTCCACGCCGGTGGTCACCTCCAGGCCCGCCGCGCGCAGCACCTCCAGGCCACCGCCCGCCGGCTCGAAGGGATCCAGCGCTCCGACCACGACGCGGCGCACCCCCGCGGCGATCAGCGACTCGGTGCAAGGGCCTGTTCGTCCCGTGTGTTTGCACGGTTCCAGGGTCACGTAGGCCGTACTGCCGCGCGCCGCGTCACCGGCCAGCGCCAGGGCCGCCTTTTCCGCGTGGGCCTGGCCGGCCTTGGCGTGGAAACCCACCGCCAACTCCTGACCGTCGCGCACCAGCACGCAACCGACGCGCGGATTGGGCCGCACCGCCTTGGAACCAAGCGCAGCCACGGCGATCGCCCGACGCATCCAGAAGCCGTCGTCGTGGACGGGCGGGCTCACGAACGCCTCGAATCCGGGTCGTCGACCAGGGCGCGCACGCCGTCCAAGAACTCGCTGATGTCACGGAACTCACGGTATACACTGGCGAATCGCACGAACGCAATCTGATCGTGCTCGCGCAGGAAGTCCATCACCAGATCGCCCAATTCCGCCGACGGTACTTCGCGCACGCCGTTGTCCGCGAGGCGCTGCTCGACCTGACGGACGAATTCATGCGCCACGTCAGCGGAAACGGGCCGACGGTGCAGCGCGATCAAGACACCGGCGAGCAACTTGTCGCGGTGGAAGGCTTGGCGCTGGCCGTTCTTCTTGACGACGAGAAGCGGCGTGACTTCAGTGCGTTCGTAGGTCGTATAGCGATGACCGCACGCCTCGCACTCGCGGCGTCGGCGGATCGCGTCCCCCGCGGGCATGAGGCGGGAATCGACCACCTTGTCGGACTGGTTGGCGCACTTGGGACAGCGCACGCCTTCAGTCCTCCAGTTTCTTGATGAGGTCGAGACGGACCTGATGACGCGGATCGAACGGCGTGTTCAGCCATGCGTCCACGCAGTCGGTCGCCACCGAAGGCCCGGTCGTGCGCGCGCCGATGCACAGGATGTTGGCGTCGTTGTGTTCCGCGGCCAGGCGCGCCGTCGTCATGTCGTGTACCAGGGCCGCGCGGATCCCCGCGAACTTGTTGGCGGCGATGCTCATGCCGATGCCGCTGCCGCACAAAAGCAGGCCCTTGTCGCAACCGCCGTGGGTGATCGCGCCCGCCACCGCCGCCGCGTACTTGGGGTAGTCGACCCGTTCGCCCGGCACCGGACCCAGATCCTCGACTTCATGCCCCAGCGATTCCAAGTGTTGCACGACGCACTGGCGCAGTTCGACAGCGGCGTGATCGGAGGCGATGGCGATGCGCATGGAGGTCTCCTACTGGTCGCCGAAGTTCTCGGTCACGAGCATGGTCTTGTTCGGTGCGGGTGCTTTTGCGATGCCGAAGCCGGCGTGTTTCCAGGACTTGCTGAGCATGTTGCCGCGGTGCCCGGCGCTCCAGAACAAGCCGTTGTGGGCGCCTTCGAGGCTCATGTTGGCCGCGAGGTTCTCGCCGATGCCGCCCGAGTAGCCGAACTGGATGGCGCGTTCGCCCGGACCGTTGCCGGCGGGATCGTTGTGGGCGAAATAACCCTGCTTGCTCATGTCGTCTGAATGGAACTGTGCGATCTCGTTTAGCTTATCGTCGAGTTCCAGCGCGGCGAGGCCGACCTTGGCGCGCTCGGCGTTGGTCAGATCGAGCAGTTTCTTGCGCATCGTCGCGAGTTTCTCAGCGGACGGCGCGTCGACCAGGCCCGATCCGCCCGTGACTTCCACGGGGGCCAAGGGCACGTCGGCGTCGATGTAGACCGCGCAATTCAGGATCGCGCCGCCGCCGGTGTTGTTCACCTCGACGGTGTACATGCCGCGCTGCTTGAAGGTGTACTTGAACTTCAGGGCGGACGTGCCCTGAGCATTGACACTTTCGACCAGGATGCCCGGCGTGATGAGGTCGATGGCCTTGCGCGCCGGCTGCGAGACGTTCGCGGTGATGTCCATGGTCACGGGCGGCTTGTCGTTGAATTCCGTCAGGCCGACGAAGAAGTCCGCCTTGCCTTGGCAGGGCCCGTTGAAATGCTGGCCGATCGTCATCGTGCCCTGGCTGACATCTACCTTCTTGCCAGTCGGTTCCATGCCGCCGCGCACGCTCCAGGTCGCCGCGCCGGGCACGAAATCCTGCATCGCGATCCACTGGTAGTCGATGCCAGGCAGCGGGTGGCCCTGATCGTCGGCGTCGCCCAATGTCACAGAGGTCTGCGCCGGCTTCGGCGGGCAAAAACTCACCTTCAAGGGAGTCGGCTTGCCCGGGCGCGGTTGAACGATGTCCAGGCAGTGGTAGAGGTGTTCGTCCTCCTCCCACTCCAAGGTCACCGCGCGGTTCTTGATGTGCCACTTCAGCGGGCCAGTGATCGGTCCCGTGGCCGTGACCGCCGCATCGCCGCCGGTCGCGCTGTCGCCTGCGCTAGCATCGCCCACGTACGCAGATCCCGGGCGCAAGTCTGCCGCGCAACTCGCCAAGGCAAGCAGCCAACCGACCCGAAGGCCGACCTTGCGCAGGCTATCCGCCTGCGCCGCGATGCGAGACTTCAGCAGCGCCCGCCCCATGCGCGGGGCCTACTCGCCGGCCGTCGTCGCGGTCTCTTCGACTGCCGCGCTGATCGCCAGCACTTCCCGGCCCTTGTACTTGCCGCAAGTCAGGCAGACGTGATGCGGGCGCGTCGGGCCGCCGCAGCTCGGGCAGCTCGACAGGGTCGGCGCGGTGATCTTGTCCCACTGGGCCCGACGGCTGGCAGTGCGGGCATTCGACATCCGTTTTTTTGGAACGGCCATGGTGTCCTCCTCGGTTCGCACCCTGACGCACAAGTGGCATCCTGGGCGAATGATTCGTCGAGCGGGCCTAGGCCTTGGGCTCGAGCTTGATGTCCTGGAGCGCGGCCCAGGTCGACTTCACACCGTCGTCGCGACGGCACAGGCAGGTGGCCTGATTCAGGTTGGTACCGCAGACCGTGCACAGGCCCAGGCAGTCTTCGGAACACACTGGAAAAGCGGGCAATTCAAGGATTGCGTGCTCGATGCAGAGGCTTTCGAGCTCAATCTGGGTGCCATCGTGTTCGCTGACGTCCGGATCGAGTTCGAGTTCAGCGTCTAGGTCTTCCGGATCGCCGGCGTCGAGTTGACCGGGACCCACGAAGTGATGCTCGAAATCGACCACCAGCAGCAGCTCGGCAGGCTCGGCGCACCGGCTGCAATCGAACCCAAAGCGCCCAGTTTCGTGCACGTGGGTCTCGACGACTTCGGCGGCGCGCGATGCCGTGATGTCCACTGGCATCTTGGGCTCGACTGCCGTGTAGACGCCCGCCATGCGCTCCGCACACCAAGCCGTCGAAAGCGACGCGTGGGTCGTTTGCGGCTGGGTCGTCAGGACGGCGATCTTCAGGGTCAGGGACACGAGCGGGCTCCGGCGCAGGACCTGTGGCCATCGGGCCAAAACAGGGGCCGGCATGGTAGGGTCACGGGCCCGCAGTGTCAACGAGGACCCGGCGGCGAGGGACGGCGAGACTGCGCTATGGCCGTGGCGGAGTCTGCGCTGCGGGCCCGGGAACCCGCTTGACACTGAACGCCGCGCCTACCCAGAATGGCGCAGCCTGCGCATCGGTCCTTTTACCTGCCGAGCGCCGCCGAGGTCCGCGTGATCACGGAACACTCCCGGTTCCAGTTGGAAGCCAGCAAGCTGGGTCGAGAAGTCATGTTCCAGGTCACGGTCTTCGAAAAAGAAGAGCGGCGACGCAAGAAGTTGTTCGCAGAGACGCAGTGCTCCGATCCGTTCCACCTGGTGATCCAGTTCATCATCCGCGAGGCACCGGACTTCGACGGTCTGCTGCAGCGCTTCGTCAAACAACTGGAACACCGCGGTTTCATTCCGGCCCGGATGCGGATGCGCAACGGCGGCAAGTGGGACGCCTGGACGCCGGTGCCGTACGTCGGTGGCCCGCCCGCGCCGCACGTGCCCGCTCCAGGGCCCGCGCCAGTGGCGGCTGAACCGGTGGAAGACAAGGCCGCGAGGCCGGCTCGGGCCCGTTAGTCGCTGATCGCCTTGCCTTTCCCGGAGCGGAGCCGTGGCCGGAGCCGGAACCGTGGCCGTGGCCGGAACCGGTGCCGGAAC
>CAYHHL010000017.1:39573-52906 GCA_964356325.1 uncultured Enterobacteriaceae bacterium
CCCGGTCCCGTGCCCGTTCCCGGATACCCTAGCTTCGCTGCTGCCAAGCCTCGCGTACCCGGTCCCGAACCCGCCGATTGCCGCTCGGATCGCGCACGGTCACCCGCGCCGCGTCCAGATGTTCCGCGAACGGGATCAAGTGTTTGCGTGTCAGCCCGAGCAGGTCCTTCAACTCGCCGGTCGAAAACGCCTCGCGATCGACGAACGCTTGCACCACTTGCTCGATCGCCGCACGCACCGCCAGCGCGCCGCAGTACTGATCTTCCGCTAATCGCAGCAATCGCCCTTGCGCCAGCCCAGCTTGCAGCGCCACCGCGACCTCGCGCGGGTCCAGGCCCAGCTGTTCGGCCAGTTGGGCAGGCGGCGGCGCCTGCAGTCCCAGGGCTTCCACGGCCTGCACGACGGCATCCACCAAGGTGTCGCTCGCCACCGCCTTGGCACGAAACTCCGGCAGGGCCAGCACCGGCCCGCGCGCCTCGAGGTCGCCGCGCTTCACCAGAGCCGCGGCAATCTGCACAGTTGCCGTCGGGTCCAGCCACGCGCCCAGATCGCGGTGCAGCTGTTCGGGCTCGATGCCTGGCCGGGCGTCGTGCATCTTATGGTAACGCTTTACCAATGCCAGAATCTGCGTCTCCAGGCGGGTCATCGCGACCGGCGTGTAGTGGCGCGGCGGCGTTCCGGCCCGACGCAACTTGTTGTCCGCCAGCAGCGCCTTGAGCGTGCGCGCCACCGTCGCTTGCGGCACCGGCAGCAGGCGGGCCAACGAGGCTTCGGTTTCACCGCGACCTTCGGCCATCGCCAACAAAGCCAAGACTTGCACGTCGAGCCGCGAACTCGCGAGGTCCGCCAGTGCCGCCAGGACCCCTGCGTCGCCCAGCCGATGCCGCCGCGGCGCCACGTGCAGCACCCGCCCGCCCGCCAGCGTCTGTCCGAAGCGCGGGTCCACTTGCGAACCGCGCAGCACGAACGGTTCACCCGGCGCGATCGGCAACGGCGCGTCCAGGTGGATCTGCACCCACGCTTCGGTCGCGGCTTCTTGCGGCTGGCCGGACAGTTGCACGATCGTTGCCTCGGCCTGCGCGGTGCCGGCGTGCAGCAGCGCCCGGCGCCTCGGGGCCAGCGCCGGCTGCGAGCCCAAGAGGTTGAGCACCGCGTCGAAACGGCTGGTCATCGCAAGCGTTTCAGGCGTCGCCAGCACCGTACCCACCGGCGCGTCGGCCAGCGTCGCCGCCGCCAGGTTCAGGGCCACGCGCCCCGGTGCAACCATGCGCGGCGTGGACTTGCCGTGTTGCTCCAGGCTGCGCACTCGCCAGGACTGGCCTCCTGGCAGCACCTGCACCATGTCGTCCACGCCGACTTGTCCGGTGACCGCCGTGCCCGCGACCACAGTGCCGCGCCCCTGCAGGGAAAAACAGCGGTCGATGGCCATGCGGAACGGTCGCGCCTGGATCGACAGTGCCGCTTCTGCCTGTTCGCGCTGCAGCACCGCCGTCAGTGCACCCAGCTGTTGGCGCAAGGTCTCCATGGTTTGTGGTTGGCGCACCGACACCGGCCAGACCGGCGCATCCTGCAGGAAAGTGCCTTCGACCAGCGAGGCAACGTCCTCGCGCACCATCGCCAGCAGGAAGTCGTCGACCAGATCGACCTTGGTCAGCACGACCGCGCCGCGCCGAACGCCCAGGAGCCGACAAATTGCCAGGTGTTCGCGACCTTGCGGCATCACGCCTTCGTCGGCTGCGACCACCAGCAGCACCGCGTCGATACCTGCCGCGCCCGAGATCATGCGCCGCACGAAGCGCTCGTGGCCCGGCATGTCGATGACGCCGACCTGGGTCGATCCACCGGCTGGCAAGGGCACCTGCAAGTGCGCGAAACCGAGCTCGATACTGATGCCACGCCGCTGCTCTTCGGGCAAGCGGTCGGTCTCGATGCCGGTCAAGGCGCGCACCAAGGCAGTCTTGCCGTGGTCTACGTGACCTGCGATGCCGATGGTGATCAAGGATCTCTCCCGCAAGATTGCAGCCGAATCGGACCGTGTCGGAAGAAGATTGACCCTCTTGCGGCCGCAAGGTAGCGTGACCAACCGCCGGTGACTAGGCGCGGGTTCGACCGGAGCGACTGTGAACGTCAGGTGTCCCAATTGCAGCGCAGTGTTTCCCTCGGCCGGCGCTCCCGATGGCGGCGTCCGCCAGGTCGAATGCCCTTTGTGCCTCCTGCGCTTCGAAGCGCACGGCGAGCAAACCATTTCCCTGCCACGGATGCCCTCGGAGGCGCGCGGGGCTGCGGCACCTTCGCCCGACGACGAGTTCGAAGCGTTCGGCGCCGCCTCCAAGTCGGGCACGCACCACATGACCACGGTGGTTGCCTCGCCACCCGGTCGTTCGACGTCGACGCGGTTGGCGCCGGCCTCGGAGGCGGTTCGCTCCAGCTTCGGCGACGCCACGCGACCGCCAGCCTCGGAACCCGCGCATGAGGAAGGCAGCGAATCGGGCGCGTCGCAAGGGTCCGGTGAAGAGTTCGGCTTTGACGGCGGGGAGATAGACTTCGACGCGCTGCTGAGCGACGCCGTGCATTCGGTCGAGAAGAAAGACGCCGGGTCCATGGCGCGCACCAATCCGTTCGGGCGGATCAGCGCGCCTCGCAGCGGGGCCGGTGCGGTCGAAGAGTCCATCTTTGCCGCGCCACCGCTGCCGCTGCCGACCAAGGCGCAGAGTCCGCTGGGTCGGGTGCAGGGCGAGGGGCCTGGACCGCTGTCGGGCAGCCAACGCGGCACCGACGACGACTCGCTGTTCGAAAGCGGCGCCGGCGCCTCGTCAGCCCGCAAGGCATTCGACGACGACGACGCCGGGCCCCGCGCTATCGAGCCCGCGGTCCGCCGCGCCCCACCGCCGCCGCGCCGGCCGGTCAAGGCCCGCACCGGTCCCAAGGTGGCGCGCGCGTTGGCAACCTTGCTGTTGGCGGGCGCCGCAGTGGGTGGCGGCTTGCAACTCGCGGGCTACGGCTGGTTCGGTAGCGCGCTGTGGCTCGAGCCGAAGACCCAGGCCAAGCACGCCAAGCCGGTCGCCGCCGCGCTGCAAAAGGCCGTGGCACTGCACGACACCCGCAAGAGCTACGAGGCCGAGATTCAGCGTCTGGAGCAGGTCGTCACCACCCAGCCGGGCGATCAGGCGGCGAAGCGGCTGCTTTTGGACCGCTACCTCGACTTGCTGGAGCGCGCGCCAGCGGCCTTGGACAAGACCCCGCTGTACCGCAAACGCCTGGATCTGCTCGCGCACGAGTTGGGCGCGCCACCTCGCCTGGCCGTGCTGGATCTGCTCGCGGCGAACAAGGCTGTGGACCCGACACTGTTGCCGCCACTGGACAAGGGCGGCGTCGAGGATCGCGAAGTGGCCGTGCGGGCGCGCATCCTGGCCCGCGATCAGGCGGTGGCCAGCTTGGCGCTGACCCATCCGGGCCTGATCGCCGCGCCCGAAGCCGATCCGCTGCGGGGCAAGCCGGACGAACCGGAGCTGAAGGACGCCAGGCGCTTGCTGGACGCCCTGCTGCCCGAGGCCAAGGACCGGCCCAACTCTCCGAAATTCATCGTGCTCGATGCGTTCCTTCGCGATCGCATGCAGGCCTACACCGGCATGGCAGCGGCGCTCGAGCCGTTGACCAAGGTGGCCGACGATCAGGTCGAGGCGCGCGCGCTGCTGGCCTCGGCGCACCTCGAACTGGCCGAACTGGACCCGGCGGCGGCGCTGGCGGACGAGGCAGTGCGCCTGGCCACCGAGCAGCAGCAGCCGGCGCAAGTGCGGGAAGCGTGGCTGGTTTCGGCGCGGGTCTCGGCCAAGCGCGGCGATCGCGCCGGCATGATCAAGGCGTTGCAGGAGGTGGTGACCGCGGTCCCGGGCGACGAACTCTCGACGATTCGCCTGGCGCGCCTGCTGATGGCCGACAAGAAGTCGCCGGAAGCCCAGAAGGTCTTGATCGGCGCCAAAAAGGCCGGGATGAAGTCGGTGGCGTTCGAAGTGGCGCTGGTCGAATTCTGGCTTTCGATCAATCGCGTCCAAGACGCCTTGGAGGAAACCACCGAGGCGACGCGGCTTTACCCGGATTCCGTCGACCTGCTGTTCCTGCGCGGCCAGGTGGAGGACAAGTCCTCGCACTTCGCGACGGCGCGGGACTATTTTGAACAGGTGATAGCCAAGGAACCCAAGCACTTGCGGGCAATCATCCGCCTGGCCGAACTGCAGTCCGTGGCCGGCAAGCACGACGACGCATTGACGACGCTGCAGCGCGGCAGGCAGACGGTGGGCGACGACGAAGCGCTGTTGCGCCTGGCCGCAGAGGAACTGCTCCATCTCAAGCGGGAACCGGAAGCCCGCGCCTTGCTCGACCTGCTGCTGAAGTCGGCGCCGCAGAATCGCCACTACCTGTTGCGGGCGGCGCAGTTGGACTTGCGTACCGGCGAGGTCGATCGGGCGCTCGGCTACTTGCGGCGGCTGCGCGCGAACAAGGCGCTGGATCGCGAGGCGGCCATCCAGATGGCGATCGCGCTGGCGAGCAAGAAGCAACCGGACGAGGCGGCGACGACCTTGATTCCGTTCGCGGACGAGGCGCAGGCGGACGTCGAGCTGAACACGCTGGCGGGCAAGTACCTGATAGACGCCAAGGATTACGATCGGGCCAAGACGATGCTGGTGCGTGCGGTCGGGGTGGCGAACGGACACCATGCCGAGGCGCTGTTCCAGTACGGGCGGTTGGCGTTCCGGCGCGGTGAGGTCGATCAGGGCATCTCGCGCGTCCAACAGGCGATCGACGGCGACAAGCAGGCGTGGGAGTACCGGCTGGAACTGGCGAGGGATCTGTTCGACCTGACCCACAAGGACGGCGCGCGGGAGCTGGCGGTCAAGCAGTTGGATACGATCCTGGCCTCGGAGAACGCGTTGGCGTCGGCGGGTCGCCGGGTCACTGCGCTGGCCGATGTGCACCGGCTGCTGGCGCGGCACTTTCTCGAGCAGCACCGCTTCGCCCAGGCGATTCCGCACCTCCGTTCGGTGGTCCAGGACGAGCCGGACGACGCCGACTCCCTGCAATTGCTGGGTAAGTCCCTGTACATGACCAGCGCCGCGGACGCGCCCAAGCTCTTGCGCGAAGTGCTGCAGCGGCGGCCGGGTGACGCGTTCGCACAGCTGTACCTCGGTCTCGGCGCGCTGAACAAGGGCCAAACGAGCGAGGCGCTGCATTGGTTGCAACTGGCCGCGTCGTCGATGAAACCCGATGTTGCCGAGGCCTGGTACCAGGTGGCGCTGATCTACCGGGAGCGCGAAATGCCGCAAAAGGCCCTGGCCGCGGTCGATCAGTATCTACAGGTGGCCAGGCCTGACGATCCGTACCGCGCCGACGCCCGGACGCTGCGGGATGCGCTGAGCTCGCGCAAGAAGTAGCGATCCGCGAAACTGATGGTTTTCCTAGAGAATCAGGGTCGCATCACCGTACGAGTAGAACCTGTAGCCCGCCTCGATGGCGTGGCAGTAAGCGGCCAGCAGCCGTTCGCGACCGGCGAAGGCGCAGGTCAGCACCAGCAGGCTCGAGCGCGGCAGGTGGAAGTTCGTCACCAGCCCGGTCGCGAGCGCGAACCGGTGGCCCGGCAGGATCGTCAGGTCCGCCTCGCCCACCATCGCCTGCAAGGGCCCGTCGCGACAGCGTAAAGCCAAGGTTTCGAGCGTTCGCGTGGTCGTCGTGCCCACCGCCACGATCGGGCGCCCCTGCTCGCGCGCCCTTTGCAACTGGCGCGCCGCCACGTCGGTCACCTCGAAGCGTTCCGGCAACACCCGATGCGTGCTCAGATCCTCGGTGCGCACCGGCAGGAAGGTGCCCGGGCCGACGTGCAGCGTGACCGTGGTCCGCTCGAGGCCGCGTTGGTCCAGGCTTTGCAGCAATTCGGTCGAGAGGTGCAGGCTCGCGGTCGGCGCCGCTACAGCTCCCGGTTGGCGGGCAAAAGTCGTCTGGTAGCGCTCGCGATCCGACGTCGCGTCCATGCCGCCGCGGATGTACGGTGGCAAGGGCACGTGACCACAGCGATCCAGCAAGTCGGCCAGATCCGCGGCACCCTGGAAGTCGACGAGGGCGACGCCACCCGGCAAGGTCTCGCGCACCACCGCCTCGGCCGGTGGGCGGTTTTCGTGGGCCAAGACGATCAAGCGCTGGCCGGGCGGCAGCCCCTTGCTGGTCTTGTACAGCGCCTGGTGCCCCAGCAACCCGGCGCCATCTGGACCGAAAGGCCGGGTCAACAGCAGTTCCACGCGCCCACCGCTCGGCTTGCGGCACAGCAGGCGGGCGGGCACCACGCGGGTATCGTTCAGGACCAGCAAGGCGTCGCGGGGCAACAGGTCGGGCAGATCGGCCACCGTGCGGTCGGTCACGGCACCGGTGCGGCGGTCCAGGCACAGCAGGCGACTGGCGTGGCGCGGCTCGACGGGATGTTGGGCGATCGAGGTGTCGGGCAGCGTGAAGTCGTAGTCGGCTAGCTGAAGCGAGTGCTTTTGTTGCTGTTCTTGCTCGAATGGCCCGGGTGGATGGCTCACTGCGCCTCCTGCCGCGCCAGCCGCAACAGCACCGACGATCCGTAGCGGCGCTCGGCGAGAACGGTCCAGCCGGCAAGGAGTTCGGGCGGCAGACCGGCGCGTGTTTCGACGATGACCACGGCCGCGGGGGCGAGCACACGGTGGGTGATCAGGCCTTGCAGCAGGGGCGCGTACAACTCGGCATCGTAAGGCGGATCGACGAACACGAACTCGAACGTGCGGCCTTCTTGGCCCAACTGGGTCAAGGCCTTGCGGGCGTCCACGGCCAGAATCTCGAGCCGATCGGCCAGACGCGTGTGCTGGGCATTCTTGCGCAGAATCGCCAGGGCTTCGGGATCCTGTTCCACGGCAACGGCTTGCGCGCAGCCTCGCGACAAGAATTCCAAAGCCATCGCGCCTGTGCCCGCGCAGAGGTCGAGCATGCGCTCGCCGTCGAAGAAGCCTCCGAGCGCGCTCATCAGCGCGCCGCGCAACAGGTCCGAGGAAGGCCGCACCGACCGTCCCTCCGGCGCTTCGAGACGCATTCCTTTGCATTGCCCGGCGATGATGCGCATCCGACCTCCGTGGAAAGGGCGCGGAGGGTGCCACACTTCGCGCACCTTCGCACAATTCCCCGCGCGGAGTACGCTTGACGCCCATGCTCCTCCGCGCCGCCCTGCTAGCCTGTCTCGGTTTGATGGCCTGCCGCCGTGAACCGCCGCCCGACGAGGCGTTGCCCGATCCTCCCGGGCACATGGACGACAGCCCGCTGCGGACTCGCGCGGCAGCCGTGACCATCCGCTTCTCTGCCGGTGGCTTGGAGCCCGGCAGCACCCGTCTCGGCGCGGATCGCCTGCAGGTCTCGGCGGTTTTCGCCGACATCGATCGCCGCGATTTGCCGGTGCTCGCCGATCTGGTCGGCCAGCCGACGGTGCCGCAGGTGCCCTCCTTGGACAGTTGCGTGCGCCAGGCCGAGGCGTGGCAGCGTCCCGGTGCGCGCCCGGTCGCCGAACCGCAGGCGTGGGTGCAACTGCTCGACGTGGGCAACGTGTCGCTGCACGCGGCGAGCGCGCAACTCGGCCTGCGCGTGCAGATGGTGCCGAGCCTGCTGCACGCGATCCGCGGCGTGCGCTACGACGGCGATCAGGACATGGGCCGCGCCTGGCTGGCCTCGGGCGTGTTGCGGTTGGTGGCGACCGGAGGCGACGGAGTAGCGGCGTTCGACGCAAAGATCGCCCCACCGCGCCCGGTACGCCTGACCTGGCTGGGCAGCCAATCGGTGCGCACGGGTCGCGTACAAGGGCCTGACAACCATCAGGACTTCGTGATCCGTTGGGGCTCGGTCGACGGCGGCGCGGATCTCGAGGTGCAGCTCGGCGCCGAAGATCCTGGCGGTCTGGGCTGGGTGCGCTGCAGGTTGCGCGACGACGGCGAGTTCACGATTCCGGCGGCGCTCATCCACCTGCTGCCGCCGCGAACCCCGGAAAGGCCGTGGCTGCTGGTGCTGGTGCGATCGCGGCTGGCGGCGGTACCGGGGTTTGACGGCACGCCCCTGCGCCTGGAACTGACCGATAGCGCGTACGTCCAGTAAAGCCAGCGTAATCGGCTAGATGCGCTTGCCGAAAAGCCGTTCCAGCAGCGAAGGCTTCTTCTCGATGCCGACCTTGGTCTTGCCCGCCGCTGCCGTCGGACTCGCCGCCGGTTGGTTGGCCTTGCTGGGCCGGGCCTTGCTCGACTCGCCATCGAACGTGCCGGTCGTGCGCCGCCGCTCCATCAACCGCTTCTCGCGCGCCGCCTCGATGTGCTTCGGGTCCAGGCGCAGGCACGTGTCCAGCAGCGTGCCCACCTGCTTCATCTCGCCGTGCAGCTTGTTCCACACCGCGAGGTAGTAGGCTGCCTGGGCGTGGATGGCCGTGTTCGGCGCGAGCTTGATGACGTCGTTCCACAACTCGCACGGCCGATCGATCCGCTCGCGTTCGGGATTGCGCGTATTGTTGAAGAACGCCCAGCCGAGCATGGCCTTGCAGTCCGCCAGGTCCTTGCCTTCCAGCCGCTTGCTGCACAGCTCTAGGGCCTCCTGGGCCCCCGACCAGTCGCGCCGCTGCACGAGTTGCCGCCCGCGGTGCAGGTAGATGCGCGCGACTTCGGTGTTCACCGGCGGATCCAGGGAGCCCGGCGTCGTCTGCTGGGCTTCGATCTCCTCGATCTCAGCCATCGCGTTCGTCATCAGCGTTTGCAGGTACGCCGCGCGCTTGGTGGCGTCGCCCAGCGTCGCATTGGCCACGGTGATCGCCTGGAACGCCCGCGTGGCATCGTTGCGCAATTGCGGGTTTTTCAAGAACTGCGGCAGGTCTGGATGCACGACCTTGGCCAGCTTGAAATACTGATCGCGGACTTCAGCCTGCGTGGCGCTGCGGTCCAGTTGCAGTACGGCGAAGTGATCGCTCCCGGCGTCCAAGGACACCAGGATCTGCTTCATGATCTCGATCGGATCAAGCACCGGGGCAGGAATTGCCATGAAATTCTCGAGTCCGGCTGGGGGCGGACGAACTGGTGGACGCTACCGGACGGACCGGAATCGCCACGCGAGCGTAGGGACGAAAGCGCAGTGGCGCCATCCTGTCAAGACTTGTGTGAGCGCGTGACCACGTTGACCGGCCCGAAGAATCCCGACACCCTTGGCGCGGAGGACCCATGCGCAGCCGTTTGACCTACGCCGATGCGGGCGTCGACATCGATCGCGGCGACGCCTTCGTGGACCGCATCGGCCCCTTGGCCCGCAGCACGCACCGCCCCGGCGTGCTGGGCGGCCTGGGCGGCTTCGGCGGCCTGTTCGCCCTGGACGGTCGCTGGAAAGACCCGGTGTTGGTCTCTGGCACGGACGGAGTCGGCACCAAGCTCAAGGTTGCGTTCCTGTCCGGTCGGCATGGCACCGTTGGCATCGATCTCGTGGCCATGTGCGTCAACGACGTGCTGTGCTCTGGCGCTGAACCCGTGTTCTTTCTGGACTATTTCGCCAGCAGCAAGCTCGACGTCGAAATCGCCACCGCGGTGGTCTCGGGCATCGCCGAAGGTTGCCGCCAGGCCGGTTGCGCTCTCTTGGGTGGTGAAACGGCTGAACTTCCGGGCTTCTACGCGACCGGGGAATACGACCTCGCCGGGTTTGCCGTCGCCGTGGCCGAACGCGAGCGACTGCTGGACCCGGCGCGCGTGAAGCCAGGCGACCTCGTGATCGGCTTGCCTTCCAGTGGCCTGCACGCCAACGGGTTTTCCCTGGCCCGCAAGGCGCTGCTCGAAGTGCTCGGGCGCACCCTGGAGGGCCCAGCCTGTGATCCGCGCTTCCCCGATCTCGCGGCCGAACTGCTCGAACCGACGCGGATCTACGTGAAGTCCGTGCTGAATCTCCTGGCGCATGAGCCGGTGCACGGCGTGGCCCACATCACCGGCGGCGGACTGACGGGCAACGTACCGCGCTGTTTGCCGGACGGAACGCGCGTCGTGCTGGATCGCTCGACCTGGCTGCAACCTCTTGTCATGCAAGCGATCCGCACCGCGGGTGTCGACGATGCCGAGATGCAGCGCACCTTCAACCTCGGGCTTGGTTTGGTGATCGTCGCACCCAAAGAGCGCGCGGATGCAGCGATCCAACGCCTGCTCGAGGCCGGCGAGGAAGCCAGGATCGTCGGCGAAGTCGTTGCCCATCCAGGCGTTGCGGACTGCATCTTGACCTGAGGCACGCCGCCTCCGGACGGATCGCAAAAAAACCTCCGCGTCCCGTTCTCGCCGCGCGCCCCGTCCTGCGCTACCCTGCGCGCCTCCACCAGCCCCAGGGCCCGTTTGAGCGCGACGACCTCCCACTACCAGATCGCCATCATCGGCACGGACCTCGCCGGTCTGGTCTTCGGAGCCCTTTGCGCCAAGCGGGGTTATCGTGTCGTCGTGCTCGGTCATGGCAGTCACGGCACGCTGTACGAGCACGGCGGCTATACCTTGGCCCGGCGCATCGAGCTGATCCACGGCCTGCAGAGTGCGCCCGTCCGTCGCGTATTCGAAGAACTGAGCCTTGGCCTGGAGTTGCGCAACCTGCCGCGACCGCTCGAACCGGCGTTCCAGGTCGTGCTGCCGCGATCGCGCCTGAACGTCACGACGCAGGAAAAACTGCTGGGTCGCGAACTCCGCCGCGAATTTCCGGGCTTCGACGAGGAGATCGCGACGTTCTTCAAGCGCGTGGCCGAGGTCGACGGGCAAGTCGAGGAAGTGCTGAAACTGCGGCCCAACCTGCCTCCTACCGGCTTGGTCGAGAAGTACCAGTTTCGCCGTCTTGTCCAGCGCTTCCCGTTCCTGGACGACGAGTGGGCGATCGAGGACCCGCTGCAGCGCCTGCCGCACGGCCATCCGTTCCGGGCGTTCGTCCATGCGCCGTTCCGCTTCGTGTCCGGGATGTTGCCCGCGCGCCCCTACCCCGCGACGTTCGTGCGTGCCGTGACCGAGTTGTGCAAAGGCGCCTGGCACTTCGAGCACGGCCCCGATGCGTTGCGCGACCTGTTTCTCGACCTGATCCGCACCGGTGCCGGCGACGTGCACCTGAAAGCGGGCGCGGCGCAGATCGAGATGCGCGGGCGCAAGGCCACGGCAGTGGTCCTGCGCGATCGGCGCCAGGTCATCGGCTGCGATCTGTTGGTGTGCAATACCGACCCGAAGCGCTTCTTCGGCTTGATTGCGCAAGAGCAGCAGGACGAGGAATACCACCACGCGATCCATACGTTGCAGCCGGTGTACTACACCTTCGTCGGCAATTTCGTGGTGCGGGCCAAGGCGATTCCCGAGGCGATGGCGCGGCACGTGTTTGCGGTGGCCGACCTGTCCCTGCCCCTGGAAGAGGACAACTGCGTGCACATCGCGCGCGACATCGATGCTGGCGTAGGCGTGGATGATCGCGAAGTCAGGCTGGTTTCCGCGTCAATGCGCGTGCCGTTGAGCGCGGCTTCGGGTGGCGTGGCGGCAGCCCGGCAATTGCTGGATCGCCTGCAACGCCGTGTGGAAGACACGATTCCATTCCTGAACGAGCACTTGCTGTATAGGCACACGCCGTGGATCAAGCAGGGCGAGGACGGCGGCAGCGCGGGTGGCACCGAGGACATCGATGCCTTCGAACTGCAACCCTGCTACGGTGAAGCGATTCCACACACCCTAGGCACGAGCCCGATCGCGACGACTACCGGGTACAAGAACATCTTGCTGGGCGGCGACGCGTCGTTTTGCGGCTTGGGACACGACGGCCCGTACGTGGCGGCACTCAATCTGTTCGGCCACGCGACCGACCTCGTCAAGCTCAAGAGCGGGTTTTGATGCACGAGACAAACATGCCGAGGCAGGCGCCATTTCGTAAGTCGGCTCGGCTGTTGCTGGCGGGCCTGACGCTTGCCGCCCAGACCGTGCAAGCCGCCGAACCAGCGCCGCCAACTCCCGCGCACGTGCATGAATCCAAGCGTGTCTTGCACTGTACGTGGGAACAGTGCCTGGATCGCGCGCTGAAGCGATCGCCCCTGGTCGCCGCCGCTGCGATGAGCCTGGACGCCTACGAAGCCAAGCTGGATGAAGCGCGCACGGCAGCGTATCCCAAGTTCGACGCCAGCACGTTCATATCGGTGCTGCCCAAGATGAGAGTGGGCGCGGACGGCACCAACCCCTTCACGGATTACGACTTTTCGCTGGGCTCGCTGGGTCCGTTGCTGCTCGGCAGCTTCTCGCTGGTGCAGCCCCTGTACACCTTCGGCAAGATGACCGAATTGCGGCGGCTGGCGGCCCAAGGCGTCGAGATCGGCCAGGCGACGCGGCGGATCGCCGAGGACGAGATGCGCTACCAGTTGGCGCGGGCGTTCTGGGGTCTGGTCATGGTGCGCGAGATGCGCGAGATGATCATCGACGGGCGCAAGCTGTTGGACGAGCAACGCGCCAAGGTCGAGAAGGAACGCGACGAGAACGACGAGCGCTTCAACCAGTCGGATCTGCTCAAGTTGAACATCCTGACGGTGGACCTCGAAGATCGCGTCCGCCAGACCGAGCGCGGCCGGCAGCAGGCGATGGACGGCTTGCGGCTGGCCATGAACGATCCGACCGATTTGGACATCGAGCCGCAAACCGAGTTCAAACCGCTGGAATTCACGCTCTTGCCAATCGAGGCCTACGAAACCCTGGCCCTGATGAACGCGCCGAGGTTGCTTGCCCAGCGTAACGGCACGCAAGCCCGGCTGGTGCAAGTGCAACTGGCCAAGGACCAGATGTACCCGGACATCGTGCTGGTCGCGCGGATTGCCGGGACCTACGCGCCCAACCGCGAAACGACGCCCGATTCGCTGGCGACCAACCCGAACAACTCGTCGTCCTCGGGCGCGGGTGTGGCGGTGCGTTGGAGCATCGACCTGTTTCGCAACCTGGTGAAGATCGACCAGGCGAAAATCGACTATCGTCAGCAGGTGTTGCAAGAAGCGGGCGAGCGGCAGAAGACGCGCATGGACGTGCGGCAGATGTTTCGCGAACTGGTCGATGCCAAGGCGATGGTGGCGCTGCACGAGCAGGCGATGAAGTCGGCGCGCGGCTGGCTGAATTCGGAGAACCAGAAGTACGAGGACGGCTTCGCGGACGACATGACGCAGGTGCAGTTGGCGCTGGAATCGTATTATCGCAGGCGGATTTCGTACTTCGAGTCGATCATGAACTACAACCTGGCGGTGGCGAGCCTGTCGCGCGGCGTCGGCATGGACGTGACCAAAGTCCAGCATTGA